>JAEVZN010000065.1 GCA_023392205.1 Pseudomonadota bacterium | reverse complement strand
CCCCACCACGACTCTCCGAAGGGCCACCATCATCGCGGCCGTCAGGACAGGCGTCAGGATGCCTGCGTTCTAGATGATTCGAGCGACACTCGAACCAAAGCATATGCAGCCGCAAAGCGGCGCTATGAGGGGATGTGGGTCCGTATATGGGCCCATCCCCCGTCCTGTCCAGTGGTTTTCGAGCGAAATCGGAGGGAAATGGCAGAATCCTGCCATTTCCGCTCACATTCCTGTCAGACCCGGTCTAAATCCGGGCTGTCGGTACCTGGATACCGTTCCGGGTATTACTTCAGTTCGACCTTGGCACCGGCCTTTTCGAGGGTGGCCTTCATCTTCTCGGCCTCTTCCTTGTTCACGCCTTCCTTCACAGGCTTGGGCGCGCCCTCGACCAGGTCCTTGGCTTCCTTCAGGCCGAGGCCTGTCAGAGCGCGGACTTCCTTGATCACCTCGATCTTCTTGTCGCCGGCGGCCGCCAGAACGACCGTGAAGTCGGTCTTTTCTTCGGCCGGAGCGGCACCGCCACCGGCACCCGGAGCGGCCGCAACCGCCACGGCGGCAGCGGCGGAAACGCCCCACTTCTCTTCCAGCATCTTCGCCAGATCGGCGGCTTCGAGGACGGTCAGAGACGACAGGTCGTCGACGATTTTCTGCAAGTCAGCCATTGTATGGGTATCCTGTTCAAACCTTGATGTTTAAGGGGGACGTCACGCCGCTTCCTTGCTGGCGTAGGCCTGGACCACGCGCGCGACCTTGGAGGCCGGTGCGGTGACGACCTGAGCGATCTTGGTAGCCGGGGCCTGGATAAGGCCGATCAGCTTGGCGCGCAGTTCGTCGAGTGAGGGCAGCGAAGCCAGTTGCTTCACGCCGTTCACGTCCAGGGCGGTCTTGCCCATGGCGCCGCCGAGGATCACGAATTGCTCGTTGGCCTTGGCGAAATCCATGGCGACCTTCGGTGCCGCCACCGGATCAGCCATAGAATAGGCGATCAGGGTCGGGCCTTTCAGCAAAGGCACGATCGAGGCGGCATCGGAGCCATCAAGAGCGATCTTGGCGAGACGGTTCTTCGCGACCTTCACATGGGCGCCGGCCTGCTTCATCTGCTGTCGCAGAGTCTGCATCTGGGCGACCGTGAGGCCGGAATAGTGAGCCACCACGACAACTTTGGAGGCACTGAACACCTCCTTCAGCGACGCGACGGACTCGGCTTTCTCCGTTCGGTTCACAAGCTCTCTCCGGTGGGCGGAACGCATGCGCGATCCGCCGGTTGCGATAGCCAATCGCCCGGACTCAATTGCTGAGAGGGCGCCTGGCGTCGTAATGCCTGCCCCCCGCCGCGGCGCAAAAGCCACGAAAGGATGTGAAAGGTTTGAACCGGTCCGGACCGGCGCCAATGGCGCATGGAACCCGGTACACGTCTCTCACCCGTCTGTGCTGGCTGCCGTCCGGCCAGGTTTATGGCCAATCGGGCGATTAAGCGGGTTTCCCCGCACCGGCAGTCTTGGACAGGATGCCGCTCCAGGAGGAACGGCAAACGCGGCCCGGCAAAGCCGGTGCGCGCGCCGGTGTCATATCGCGTCGGGGCCTAATTGCAAGGGGCGATTTGACCACGCGCGAGGGCGTGCGCCGCCCGATTGCCCCCGATCACCGGATCCGCACCGAATGGCCACAAAATCTGCAAGCATTTCACGCCCTCACCCGAAAGCGGTCGCAACATCGCTACGTGGCTGCGCCCTAATCGCGCAGCGGCGGTTGTTCCGGGTTGATGTTCGGCCCGGATGTCCTAACTGCCGCCGGACGCCGGGTCGCCCGTTCGCAATCCCGCGATTGGACCACGAGGCCGCGCGCGTCGCACACCACACCCATTTGGCGGAGGAGCGACATGAAACTGAACGACGACCAGCTCACCAAGGCGCTTGACCAGATCGAGGCCCGAGCCATTCCGGACACCCATCCGGTCATGAGCGAACTGACCGATCTGTTTGGGGATCACACATTCTTCGTCGACGGACAGGGCCTCAATATTGTCGAGCCTGCGAATGCCGACGGTCAGCAGACCGCGCAGGTCATCAGTCTCGCAGACTGGGCGGATGCAAGCTGCACGCGCCTCGTGCCGCATGAGCCCAAGCCGACCGGCATCGCCATCGATCTGGCCGCCTGACCGGCGAAATGCGATCCAGCGGCCTGACCGGCCGCGTTTCCCAACGAAAAAAGGCGCCTCCGGTGTGGCCGGGGCGCCTTGGTTTGTCTTCCGGCCGGACGGCCGCGTTAAGCGTTGCTCAAGCTTAGCTCTGCGCGAACAGAGAATTCGGCTCCACTTTCAGGCCGGGGCCCATCGTGGACGAGACCGAAACCTTCTGAACGAAAGTGCCCTTGGCCCCGGCAGGCTTGGACTTCTGCACCGCGTCGGCGAACGCCTTGATATTGCCGACCAGCGCATCGGTCGTGAACGAGGCCTTGCCGACACCGGCATGCACGATACCGGCCTTTTCGACACGGAACTCGACCGAGCCACCCTTGGCGCCCTTGACTGCACCGGCCACGTCCATCGTGACGGTGCCGACTTTCGGATTGGGCATCATGCCGCGCGGTCCGAGCACCTTACCGAGGCGTCCGACCAGCGGCATCATGTCGGGGGTGGCGATACAGCGGTCGAAATCGATCTCGCCGTTGGAGACTTTCTCGACCAGGTCTTCGGCACCCACCACATCGGCACCGGCAGCTTTCGCTTCTTCGGCCTTGGCACCGCGCGCGAACACACCGACGCGCTGTGTGCGGCCGGAGCCGTTCGGCAGGTTCACCACGCCGCGCACCATCTGGTCGGCATGACGCGGATCGACGCCGAGATTCATCGCGACCTCGATGGTCTCGTCGAACTTCGCCTTGGCGCGATCTTTCAGAAGCTTCACCGCCTCATCGATCGCATACAGCTTGTCGCGGTCGAGACCCTCACGGATCTGCTTGTACTTCTTGCCCGCCATGATCAGCCTCCCACCACGTCAATGCCCATCGAGCGGGCGGAGCCTTCGATCATCTTCGCCGCGGCGTCGATGGTGTCGCAGTTCAGATCCTTGATCTTCTGTTCGGCGATTTCCCTGATCTGGGCCTGCGTGATCTTGCCGGCCTTGTCGCGGCCTGGCGCCTTGGAGCCCTTGTCGACACTGATCGCCTTCTTGATGAAATAGGACACCGGCGCCTGCTTCATCTCGAAGCTGAACGAACGGTCCGCATAGACCGTGATCGTCACCGGGATCGGCATGTTCTTTTCCATCTTGGCCGTCTGCGCGTTGAACGCCTTGCAGAATTCCATGATGTTCAGACCGCGCTGGCCGAGCGCGGGGCCGATCGGGGGCGACGGATTGGCCGCCCCGGCCGGCACCTGCAACTTGATGTAGCCGGTAATCTTCTTTGCCATACTTCACTCCTGTCGTTTGGGCGGCGATCCTTGCGGATCGCGGCCCGGTTCAGGTGCCGTGGTGCAGATCTTGGACGGTTGGCGGCCGCCCTCACCTCCCACAACGATGCAGAAACCTGCCGAGTGGCTGCCCAGGGCAGTGCACGAAAGCGACCATCGGGGCCGGCAAGGACCGCAAGCGGGTCACGTGACGGATCCTTTAGAATGATGGCCTGCAGGATCTGTGGGCCGGACATCTAGTGCGTCCGGCCCGGCCTGTCCAGCCGCAGCAGCGGCGCGCCAGATCACGAGGCTGGTCCCGCGGATATGCTTCAGTCCGAGCCGGCGGGTCGCCTCCAACTCCTCAAGTCCCTGCGTCACGCCCGGCCATATCCCGTAATCGTGCCAGAGGACCATGCCGCCCGGCGCCACCAGACGCATCGCCGTCGCGGAATCGGCGCAGACATAATCGTAGGCATGCGACCCGTCCACAAACACCAGTCCGGCCCGGCCGAAATGCGGCGACCAGTCATAACTTGCGGAATCGCCGAAGGCCTGCGTGACCCGCGCCGCCAATGGCTTCAATGTCTCGGTACAGGTGTGCAGGCGCGCACCGGATTGCGGCTTGTCGACAAATCTGCGCTCGGCGACATCAATCGCAAATGCTGTCGGCCGGTCCGGCGGAAGGTCCAACGTCAGGATGGGGACATCGTCCGGCGCGTTGGCCGCGAAATTGAGCGCCGTGCGGCCGTCGAAGGTGCCGATCTCGACAATTTCAGTCCCCGGCCGCGTACAGGCGGAGGCCAGCGCCAGCACCGCCAGTTCGGACAGGTTCACGTTACCGAAGGCCTTTCCGGTTTCCACCAGCCGGAATGGCCGCCGCGGAAAGGCTTCATGCCATGCCGTTTCGGGCAGGACGGTCCGCGCCCGCAATTGCGAACGGCGGCGCAGCGTCCGGCTCAGGTCTTTGGCCGCGCGTGCGAAACGCGAAGCCGGCAAATAGACCGACAAGGCATAAGTTGCGCTTGCCTGCGACCGGATCGTCTCAAATCGAGTCAATGTGCCTCCGCCGCAGCCTCCGCATGGCTCTCGCAATACGGAAGGCTAAACCTTCTCCACCTGCGTGAATTCCAGTTCGACCGGCGTGGCGCGCCCAAAGATCGAGACCGCGACCTTCACCCGCGAGCGGCCCTCGTCGACTTCCTCGACGGTGCCGTTGAACGATGCGAACGGTCCGTCCGAAACCCGCACCTGCTCGCCGACCTCGAAGGAGACCGACGGCTTGGGACGGTCGATGCCTTCCTGTACCTGCTGCAGAAGCCGCGTCGCCTCGGATTCGGAAATCGGCATCGGCTTGTTGTCGGCGCCCAGAAAGCCTGTGACCTTCGGGGTATTCTTGATGAGGTGATAGGCCTCGTCGGTCAGGTCGACCTTCACGAGCACATAGCCTGGAAAGAACTTGCGTTCGGTGTCGATCTTTCGGCCGCGGCGGACCTCCGTGACCTTTTCCTTCGGGACGAGAATTTCCTCGAAATTGTCGGTCAGGCCGCGTTGCTTGGCCTGCTCGCGGATCGACTCGGCAACCTTGTTCTCGAAATTCGAATAGGCGTGAACGATGTACCAGCGCTTGGCCATGTGTCTCAATCCAGGGTCTCGGGGTCTCGCATCTCCGGTTGCGATCGCAGTCACTGACCGAGCCCGAGGATCGTCGTAATGCCGAACCGGATAACCTGATCGGCGAGCAGGAAGAAAATCG
>JAEVZN010000060.1 GCA_023392205.1 Pseudomonadota bacterium | reverse complement strand
AATCTGTACGTACCTTATCCGTTTCAAGAGACACGCATTAATGGCAGCCGCTCCCGTCCGGCGTTCCGAGCTCGGTGAAGCGCTGCGCGCCTGTCGCAACGCCTTTATCGGCGTCGGCGTCATGAGTTGCATGATTAATCTGCTGTACCTGACCGGCTCGATCTTCATGCTGGAGGTCTATGACCGCGTGCTGCCCAGCCGCTCGGTGCCCACCCTGATCGGCCTGTGCGTGATCGCGGGCTTCCTGTTCTCGGTCATGGCCATTCTCGATCTCATCCGCGCGCGCCTGATGGTGCGCATCGGCGCCAATCTCGACGAGAGCCTGAGCGGCCGCGTCTATGAAACGCTGATCCGCATTCCGCTCAAAGCCGGGGGGCGCAGCGACGGATTGCAGCCTTTGCGCGATCTCGACAATCTGCGCTCGTTCCTGTCCGGCTCCGGCCCGATCGCCTTCTTCGATCTACCCTGGCTGCCGATCTATATCGCCATCTGCTTTTTCTTCTTCCATTTCTGGATCGGCATGGCGGCCCTGTGCGGCGCCATCCTGCTGGTCGCGCTCACGGTCCTGACCGAGATCTGGACCAAGAAGCCGATGGCTGATTCCACGCAGCATGCGCTGGCCCGCAACGGACTCGCCGAAATCTCCATCCGCAATGCGGAAGCGATCCATTCCATGGGGATGCTGTCGCGCATTGCCGGCCGCTGGGCAGAGGCCAACCGGCGCTACATGGCGAGCCACCGCAAGGCCTCCGACGTCGCGGGCAGCCTCGGCGCCATCTCGAAATCGCTGCGCATGATCATCCAGTCCGGCGTGCTGGCGGTCGGCGCGTGGCTCGTCATCAACCAGCAGGCTTCGCCGGGCATCATCATCGCCGGATCCATCCTCGCCGCGCGTGCGCTGGCCCCGGTCGATCTCGCCATCGCCAACTGGAAGGGCTTCCAGGCCGCGCGGCAGAGCTGGTCGCGGCTCAACCGCCTGCTGGCGATGTTTCCGGCGCAGAAAGAGGTCATGCCGCTGCAGCCGCCGCAACTCATGCTGTCGGTGGAAAATGTCGCGGCCGTCCCTCCCGGCACGCAGAAGGTGGTGGTCAGCGACGTCAATTTCCTGCTGCGCGCCGGCAACGGGCTCGGCATCATCGGGCCGAGCGCGTCCGGCAAATCCTCGCTGGCGCGGCTTCTGGTCGGGCTGTGGCCGCCGGTGCGCGGGCATGTGCGCATCGACGGCGCGGCGCTCGACCAGTGGATGCCGGAGGCGCTGGGCCGGCATGTCGGCTATCTGCCGCAGAATGTGGAATTGCTGGCAGGCTCCGTGGCGCAGAACATTTCCCGCTTCGAGCGCGATCCCGACCCCGATGCCATCGTCAATGCCGCCAAGACCGCAGGCGTGCACGACCTGATCGTGAAACTCCCCGAAGGCTATGAGACGCAGGTGGGCGAATCCGGCAGCGCGTTGTCGGCCGGTCAGGCGCAGCGCATCGCGCTGGCGCGGGCGTTGTACGGCGATCCCTTCCTTGTGGTGCTGGACGAGCCGAACTCGAACCTCGATTATGAGGGCGACGAGGCGCTCGCACGGGCGGTGATGAGCGTGCGCAATCGCGGCGGCATCGCCGTCATCATCGCACACAGGCCGAGCGCGCTGGAGGCGGTCGATCTGGTGCTTGTCATGGCCAACGGACGCATGCAGCATCCGGTCGGACCGAAGGAGACCGTGCTCGCCAAGGTGCTGCAGCGGCCCGCCCAGCCGCAGCCCCTGAAGGTCGTGCCCGGCGCTCCGGTCTGAACAATGTCGCGAGCCGCATGATGAGCAAAAGATCCGCCGCGCAGCCTTCCATCCACCGGCATATCCTGGCCGGCGGCATCGTGCTGGCCGTGCTGTTTGTCGGTTTCGGCGGCTGGGCCGGCACCACGCAATTGTCGGGCGCGCTGATCGCTCCGGGCCAGATCGTGGTCGATACCAATGTGCAGAAGGTGCAGCATCCGACCGGCGGCATTGTCGGCGAATTCCGGGTGCGGGACGGCGACCGGGTCAAGGCCGGCGATATCGTGGTGCGGCTGGACGAGACCGTCACCCGCGCAAGTCTGTCCATCGTGACGCGCGGCCTTTACGAATTGATGGCGCGCAAGGCCCGCCTCGAAGCCGAGCGCGACGGCCGCGACACCATCACCTTTGCGCCGGTCCTGACCGAGAGCGGCGACAAAGGCGTGCAGCAGATCATCGATGGTGAGCGCAAGCTGTTCGAATTGCGCCAGACCGCCCGCGCCGGACAGCGTTCGCAATTGCGCCAGCGCATCGGCCAGCTCGAGGAAGAAATCATCGGCCTGTCCGCGCAGCAGAAAGCCAAGACCCGCGAGATCGAGCTGATCGACCGCGAACTGACCGGCGTGCGCGACCTGTTCAACAAGAACCTGATCCAGATCAACCGCCTCACCCAGCTCGAACGCGAGGCCACGCGGCTGGAGGGCGAGCGCGGGCAATTGATCGCCACCACCGCGCAGGCCAAGGGCAAGATTTCCGAGCTCGAATTGCAGATCATCCAGATCGATCAGGATCTGTCGAGCGAAGTCGCGAAGGAAATGCGCGATGTCGATGCGCGTATCGGCGAATTCGTGGAGCGCAAGGTGACTGCCGAGGATCAATTGCGCCGCATCGATATCCGCTCCCCGCAGGACGGCACGGTGTTCCAGTCCACCGTGCATACGGTTGGCGGCGTGATCTCGGCCGGCGACGCGATCATGCTGATCGTTCCGGCCAGCGACAATCTGAGCGTGGAAGCCAGAGTCAATCCGCAGGACATCAACCAGCTTCAGCTCGGCCAGAAGGCGACATTGCGCTTCACCGCCTTCAACCAGCAGAGCACGCCGGAAATCGGCGGCACGGTCTCGCGCATTTCCGCCGATATCAATACCGACCAGCGGACCGGCCTCGGTTTCTACACGATCCGCATCGCGCTCACGGCCGAGGAAATCGCGCGGCTGGGAGACGTGAAACTCGTGCCTGGCATGCCGGTGGAAGCCTTCGTGCAGACCGGCGACCGCACGCTGATCTCCTATCTGATGAAACCCATGAGCGATCACTTCAATCGCGCCTTCCGCGAAAAATAGCGGTCGCGACGTTCGAAAGCCCGTGGCAAGCCAACTCACAGACCGGCTCAGGGAACTGAACGAAAAGCGCCTCGCCATCCGCGAGGAGCGCCGCATCGCGCGCGAGCAGAAGTGCGCGAGCGGCTAGCGGTTCAGTCTTTTTCACTGGTTCGGCCTGCGCCGGAGCGCGGGC
>JAEVZN010000054.1 GCA_023392205.1 Pseudomonadota bacterium | reverse complement strand
GTGTTGGCGACGACGAATTCGACGCCCTCCAGCCCCGCTGAAATCATGTTGTTGACGGCGTTGCCGCCCGCCCCGCCGACCCCGAATACGGTGATCCGCGGTTTCAATTCGCGGATATCTGGTGGTGTGAGATTCATAGTCATGGATGCCTCTTCCATACGCGGGCGTGGGTAACTTCCCCGCAACGTCCGGTCCGCCGCCGGCCGCTCCGAAGATCCTGTTCGGTCATCAGAAGCTTTCTTTCAGCCATCTTCCGACCCTTGCGAAATATCCGCCCGACCCAGTCATTGCTTGCCGCGTTCGGCGCGGTTCGAAATGCTCGAGATAGGCAGCCTGCGGATAGACCAGCAGCCCCGCCGACGCTGCGAAGGCAGGGCCGCGCGCGGCTTCCGGCAGGCCCGAAATACCCAACGGGCGCCCGATACGGACCTTGCGGCCCAGAATGCGCGCAGCCAGATCGGGCAACCCAGCAAGCTGGCTCGCTCCGCCTGTCAGCACCACGGTCGCCTGTGGCTCGGCCGCAAAGGGCGAGGCCGCCAGCCGGTCGCGCACCATCTCGAGTATCTCCTCGACGCGCGGTCTGATGAACGGCACCAGCGCCGCGCGAGACACCACCTGCGGCGTTTCGCGCGAATCGTCACTGACCGTAGGGACCGGAATCATATCGCGCTCATCGCTCATTCCGGCCACGACAGTGCCATAGAACGTCTTGATTCGCTCGGCGTCTGCGACCCTGGCGTTCAATCCACGGGCCAAATCCATGGTTACGTGATGGCCACCCACAGCAAACCCGTCGCAGTGAACGAACCGCCCGCCGGTGAAGACGGCAATGGTCGTTGTTCCCGCACCCATATCCACAACCGCCGCGCCAAGATCGGCCTCGTCATCGGCCAGCACACAGAGCCCCGCCACATAGGGGCTCGCCACCATCGCCTCGACGGTCAGGTGGCAGCGTTCGATGGCCAGCATCAGATTGCGCGGCGGAGCAATGTCGGCGGTGACCACATGCATATCGAGGCCGAATCGCTCGGCCAGCATACCGCGCGGGTCGCGAATCCCGTGAACGCCGTCAATGGCATAGCCGAGCGGCAGCGAATGCATCACGATCCGCCCGTCGCGCCCCGAATAGCGGCTTCCGGCCTCCAGGAGACGCGCAATGTCGCCCTCCCCGATGCTGCCGCCCACCACGTCCACCGAGGCCGTGAAGCGTTCGCTGGCAAGCCGACCGGCCGACAATGCGACCGCCACCGATTCCAGATGCACCGAGGCCGATTGCTCCGCCAGATCGAGCGCCTGGCGGATAGCCTGTTCCGCAGCCACGAGATCGGCGACGGTGCCGGCCTTCATGCCCAGCGCCTCGACATGCCCGAAGCCGATGATCTCGATCGCATGCGTGCGCCGGCGCAGTACATCCTTCGGCGCACGCGGTTCCAGCCGCGCGATGGTGCAGACCACCTTGTTTGTGCCGACATCCAGAGCCGCGATCAGCGCGGTTTTTTTGGGTGAGACCGGCTTCATCTTGGGAGCCAGACCCATTTGCAGGAAACTCATGCGTCGCCGCCTTTGCGCTTCTGGGTCCGAGCTTTGAGCGCCTCGGCACGCGCGGCCGCGGCCTGATCGCTGAGCCGCACCGTGACCCTGTCGCCGATACGAAGATCGATCGCGGTGATATCCCGGCTGAGGAGTTTCTTTTCGCGATCGAGATCGAGCAGCGTCTCGATGGCCTTTTCCGGTTCGGTCTCCGGAAGGCGGACGTCGATGCCGTTGCGCATCCGGAAATTCCAGCGCCGGTCGGCCACCAGCACATAGGCGCGGATCTGCGGCTGCAATTCGGGGAAGCGATCCATCAGCGCCAGGAACTCGGCCGCCTTCTCGTTCGCGCCCTTGCCGACCACGAGCGGCAGATGCGCAACATGCGGCGCGACGAAGGGTTCGACCACCACACCGTCTCGCGAAATGACCTTCACGCGGCCTTCGCGTTGCCAGAGCGCAAAGGCATGGCGCTCCGTCACGGCCACATGCAGCCTGTCTGGAAACAGCTTGAGGATGGTGGCCTCGGCGATCCAGGGATTGGCTTTCAGCCTGGCGCGCGCATCCTCCGCATCCAGGAACAGCAGCGAATTGCGGCCATTGATGCCGGCAATGCCGAGGATTTCCTCGCGGGTCAGATGCTTGTTGCCGGTGAGTGCGATGGAGACGATCTGGAAGCCTGCAGCATTGGCGAGGCTGTCGCGGATCTCGGCCAATTGGCTGCCGGCCCATTCGGCATGTCCGCCGCGGACGATTCCGTATCCGATACTGCCGAGTACGAGGGCCGTGGCCAGGACGGTGCCGAAGCCGCGCGGCTTCCTGCGTTCGACAAGGGTGACAAGTCTCTGGACAGCGCCTGCGCGGCGCCGCCGGTCATGGACCCGCTTCAGCGATTGAGCGAGGCGTCCTCGATCATCCATCGAACAAGCTCTTCAAACCCTATGCCGGCATGCGCCGCGAGCTCGGGTACGAGAGATGTTTCGGTCATGCCGGGGATGGTGTTCACCTCCAGGCATGCAAGACCCTCCGTCCCCTCGCTACGGTCGTCGTAGCGGAAATCCGCGCGTGTCACGCCCCGGCAGCCTAGGGCGTTATGCGCAGCAACGGTCAGTCTTCGGACCTCTTGGTAAACTTTTAGTAAAATTTTAGCGGGCAGCACGTGCTCCGAACCGCCCGGAGCGTATTTCGCTTCGAAATCGTAAAAGCGTACCTTCGGCACGATCTCGATCACACCCATCGCTTCGTCTTTCACCACCGCGCAGGTGAGTTCCTTGCCCGGAATGTAGCGCTCGCAGAGAACCATCTCGCCGAACGCCCAGTCGTCGCGGAACAATTCCTGCGGCGGATGATCATGCTGCTCGGTGACGATGAACACGCCGACACTCGACCCTTCCGCGATCGGCTTGATCACATAGGGGCGCTCCAGCACATGCTCCCGTCCGGCCTCGAGACGCGACACCACGCGGCCCTCCGGGACCGGGATGCCGGCGGCCTGCAGCATGATCTTCGCGGCATCCTTCTTCATCGCCAGCGACGATGCCTGCACTCCGGAATGGGTATAGGGGATACCGAGAATCTCCAGGATGCCCTGGATCGTGCCGTCCTCGCCGGGGCGGCCATGCAACACGTTGAGCGCCACATCGGGCTTGAGACGATCAAGCACCGTGGCGATATCGCGGGCGACGTCGACCCGCGTGACCTTGTAGCCCGCCCGCTCGGCGGCATCGGCGCAGGCATTGCCCGACCACAGCGAGACCTGCCGCTCGGACGACCATCCGCCCATCAGCACCGCGACATGCTTGGTCATGCAGCCTCACGCTTTTTCGGGAGTGCGAATCCGTCATAGAGCCAGGCGAGGCAGTCGAACATCTCCTGCTCCCCCCTCACCGACCAGGTCGCGCGCGCGACTTCGCGCTCGATACCGCCGGCGTGATACCAGTTGTCCCAGTGATAGCGCGATTCGTACTGCACCCGTGCCGTGCGGAGATAGCGCGCCCGCACGTATTGCTGGAAAGCATCGGCCACGCTGTCGCCTTGCGTGCCGTCCAGCATATGCGCGACGCAGACGGCATCCTCGATTGCCATGCAGGCGCCCTGCGCCAGCGTCTGCAAGGTTGGATGTGCCGCATCGCCGAGCAGCGTCACCCGCCCCTTGCTCCAGTGCCGGATCGGATCGCGGTCCGACGACACCCAGCCGCGCCGTGACAGATCCATCATCGCCCAGAGATTCTTCATCGTCGGATGCGCGTCGCGATAGACATGCGCAAGATCCGGGTGCGGGCTTTCGGTGTCGGTCGGCTCCATGTTCTTTGTCTTGAACACGGTCACGACGTTGAACAGGCTGTGATCGCGCAGCGGATAATGCACGATGTGGAATCCGTCTCCCGACCAGAGCACCACATCGTCGCGATCGACATCGAACTTCACCTCGTCCATCGGCACGATCGTGCGATGCGCGACATAGCCGATGGTGCGCGGCGGTCCTTCGTCGCGCATCTGCTGGCGGACGGTGGACCGCAGGCCATCGGCGCCGATCAGCGCCGCGCCGGTCAATTCACGTCCGTCCGCAAGCTGCACGCGAACGCAGGCGCCTTCATCCGCGAACGCCGTCACGGACGCGTTCGCCATCATCTCGACATTTCCGAGTGTACGGCATGCCGCAAGGATCGCCTGATGCAGGTCGACTCTGTGGATGACCACATAGGGCCACTTGAAGCGCTTCACGAACGAGTCCCCGGTCGGCACTTGCGTAATCACGCCGCCATCGACCCAGTCGAGCATCTTGAGACTTTTCGGGCGGATCGCACTTGCCATCACGGCATCGACAAGGCCGAGCCGGTCCAGCATCGAGAAGACATTCGGCCCAAGCTGGATGCCGTAGCCGATCACGCCGAATTCCGAAGCCTCTTCCAGAATCCGCACATCGAATCCCTTGCGCGCCAGCGCGAGCGCCGTTGTCGCGCCACCGAGTCCGCCACCGGCAATCAGAATGGGTTCACTCATGCTTCAATTCCAATCCGCTTGATTTCCCAGTCCAGCGTAACACCGGACGTGTCCCTGACGCGGCGGCGCACCGTCTCGCCCAGCGTCTCGATATCCCGCGCTGTCGCCTGACCGCGATTGATCAGGAAGTTGCAATGCAGTTCCGACACCTGCGCATCGCCCACCACGAGACCCCGGCATCCGGCCTTGTCGATCAATTGCCAGGCTTTGTGGCCTTGCGGATTCTTGAAGGTCGATCCGCCGGTACGACTCTTGATCGGCTGGGTCGACTCGCGCGATTCCGTGATCTTGTCCATCTCCTGCGCGATGCTATCTGCGTCGCCGGCCCGTCCCTGAAACAAAGCCTGGGTGAAGATCACGTCTTCAGGCGCACCGCAATGCCGATATGAGTAATGCATGTCGGCGTTGCTGTAGACGCGCAGATCGCCCTTGCGATCCACGCCGCGCGCCTCGATCAGCGCATCCTTTGTTTCGCCGCCATAAGCGCCGCCATTCATGCGCAGCGCACCCCCGATGCTGCCGGGAATGCCACGCAGAAAGGTCAGGCCCGCGATGCCTGCATCCTGCGCGGCGCGTGCGACCTTCACATCGGGCACCGCAGTTCCTGCACGAATGCGATGGTCATCCTCGACCGCGATGTCGTTAAAGCCGCGGCCGAGGCGGATCACCGCGCCCGGCACGCCACCGTCGCGCACGATCAGGTTGGAGCCGAGGCCAATGACGATGACCGGAATGTCCTCCGGCAGATGCGCGAGGAAATACGCAAGGTCGTTCTCGCTTTCGGGCATGAACAGCACCTGCGCCGGGCCACCGACCCGAAACCAGGTCAACTCGGCCAGGGGCTGGTTCGACAACAGCCGCCCGCGCAGCTCCGGCATGCGCGACGTCAGGTGCGCGGTCAGGTCGGGAAACGGCATGCGCGTCATTCCAGCGCCTGCAACTCGCCCGGCAACGCATAGGCCCATTGCGTGATATTGCCGGCGCCGAGGCACACCACCATGTCGCCGGGCTGGGCGATGCCCTTGATCATCGAGGCCAGCCGTTCCGAATTGTCGAGCGCGGACACGTTGCGATGTCCGCGCGCGCGCATGCCGGCGACAAGATGATCGCGGTCGAAACCCTCGATCGGCTGCTCGCCGGCCGGATAGACATCGGCCACGATGACGGCATCGGCGTCATTGAAGCAGGTGCAGAATTGCTCGAACAATTCCTTCAGCCGCGTGTAGCGATGCGGCTGCATGACGGCAATGACGCGCCCTTGGTTGGACTCGCGCGCCGCTCGCAGCACGGCCGAAATCTCCACCGGATGATGACCGTAATCGTCGATCACGGTGACGCCGTTCCACTCGCCGGTCCGCGTGAACCGCCGCTTCACACCGCCGAACCCTGCCAGCGCCTTGCGAATGCGCTCGTCCGGCACACCGAGATTATGCGCGACCGCAATCGCCGCGGTGGCATTCAGCGCATTGTGACGGCCGGGCATTGGCAATATCAGGTCGGCAATTTCATGCTCGCCCTTCTCGTCGCGGCCGCGGAACACCACCGAGAAATGCGATTTTCCGTTCGCATGCGTCAGGTTGACCAGACGGACATCGGCCTGCGGATTTTCGCCATAGGTGATGATCTGGCGATCCTCGATGCGGCCGACCAGCGCCTGCACTTCGCGATGATCGGTGCACATCACAGCAAAGCCGTAGAACGGGACGTTCTCGACAAAGGCCTTGAAGGCGTCCTTCACCGCCGCGAAGGTCTTGAAGTGGTCGAGATGTTCGGGATCGACATTGGTGACGATGGCGATATCGGCGGGCAGTTTCAGGAACGTGCCGTCCGATTCATCGGCCTCCACCACCATCCACTCGCCTGCGCCGAGCCGCGCATTGGTGCCGTAGGCATTGATGATGCCGCCATTGATTACCGTCGGGTCGAGCCCGCCGGTATCGAGCAGGGTCGCGACCATCGACGTGGTGGTGGTCTTGCCATGCGTGCCGGCAATCGCGACGGCCGATTTCAGCCGCATCAGTTCGGCAAGCATTTCCGCGCGCCGCACCACCGGCAGCCGCTTGGCGCGCGCCGCCACGAGTTCGGGATTGTCGCGTTTGATTGCCGACGAGACGACCACCACAGCTGCCCGGTCCACATTCTTGGCATCGTGTCCGATGGCAACGGAGATGTTCTTCTCGCGCAGGCGCTTCACATTGGCGCTCTCGGACACGTCCGATCCGGTGACGGTGTAGTCGAGATTGGCCAGCACTTCAGCGATCCCGCTCATGCCGATCCCGCCGATCCCGACGAAGTGGATCGGGCCGAGTTCGCGCGGAAGTTTCATTTATGGGTATCCTTCAGGGCGTGAGACGGGCAGTTTTCAGAACCAGATCGGCCAGACGGTCGGCGGCGTCAAGCACACCGATGCTCCGGGCCGCCTCGGCCATGCCGGTGAGGCGCGCGGGGTCGGCCGCCAATGCATTAATTTCGACTGCCAGCCGGTCGGGCGTGAAGTCCTTCTGCAGCAACCGGATGGCGCCGCCGGCTTTTTCCAGCACCAGGGCATTGGCGGCCTGATCCTGATCGAGCGCATGTGGCAGCGGCACCAGAATGGCCGGCCGGCCGATCGCGCTCAATTCCGCCACGGTCCCGGCACCGGAGCGGGACACGACCAGGTGGCTTTGCGCCATCCGCGCCGGAAGATCGGTGAAAAACGGCGCAAGCTCGGCCGCCACCTGCGCCCGCGCATAAATCTCCCGCACGCGCGGGATATCCTCTTCGCGGGTCTGCTGCACGATCTTGAGCCGCATCTGCAGATGCGGTTCGAGCCTGGCGATAGCCGGCGGGACGATATCGGCCATGATGCGCGCGCCCTGACTGCCGCCGAACACCAGAAGCCGGATCGATCCGTTCTGTTCGATCGGGTCATAGGCGGTCTTTGCGGCCGCGATGACCGAAGGCCGTAGCGGATTGCCGATACAGACGGTCTTCAAGGCCAGTGCCTCGTCGCCGTCGGTCACACCCGCAAAGCCCGTCGCAATGGTCGAGACGCGCGCAGCCAGAAAACGGTTGGCGCGCCCCATGACGGCATTCTGCTCGTGCAGCAGCGTCGGGATCTGCATGAGGCTCGCCGCCAGCACCGGCGGGACGGACGGGTAGCCGCCGAAGCCGACAACGATGGCCGGGCGCACGCTGCGCATGAGCGCATAGGCCTTAGCCAGTCCATAAACGAGGGTGAGCCCGGTGCGGGCGATGGAGACCGGATCGCGTCCTCGCAAGGTGGCGCTCGGCACGACATGCAGGGCGGTGA
>JAEVZN010000052.1 GCA_023392205.1 Pseudomonadota bacterium | reverse complement strand
GCGCTATCCGGTCCTGGAAGAGCTCGACGTGCTCGACCCCGAGACTATGGCGCCGGTTCCGGCCGACGGCGCGACCCTGGGCGAGGTCATGTTCCGCGGGAATGTGGTGATGAAGGGCTATCTGAAGAACCCCGCCGCAACCGCCAAGGCGTTCCAGGGAGGCTGGTTCCATTCCGGCGACCTCGGGGTGAAGTATCCGGACGGCTACATCCAGCTCAAGGACCGGTCCAAGGACATCATCATCTCGGGCGGAGAGAACATCTCGTCCATCGAGGTCGAGGATGCACTCTACAAGCACCCGGCGGTGGCGTCCTGCGGCGTTGTGGCGCGCGCGGACGACAAATGGGGTGAGACACCCGTCGCCTATGTGGAATTGAAGCCTGGCCGGACTGCGACCGAAGAGGAAATCATCGCACACTGCCGCGCGCTGCTTGCCCGCTTCAAATGTCCGCGCACGGTGATCTTCGCGGAGATCCCCAAGACCGCGACGGGCAAGATCCAGAAGTTCCGCCTGCGCGAGATGGCGAAGGATCTCTAGATCAGCCTGAAACGAAAAAGACCGGCGCGAGGCCGGTCCTTTTGATCCATGGAAAGACTGGCTTTCGCTCAGCCTTCCTTCGGCTCCAGCACCTGACGGCCGCGATACATGCCGGTCTTCAGGTCGATGTGGTGCGGGCGGCGCAGTTCGCCGGAATTCTTGTCCTCGACATAGGTCGGGGCCTTGAGCGCGTCGGCGGAGCGACGCATGCCGCGCTTCGACGGCGAGGTCTTTCTTTTTGGTACAGCCATTGTCCTGCTCCGGTGTTCGGTCAAACGGCCGCTGCCGCCCTCGACAAAAGGGCCTCGCATCGCGGCCGAGAACCAGGAAAGTTGCGTGCCTATACACTCACGCGCCGGATTTGACCAGCACCGGCGCGCAAATTTTTGCGCGCCACGTTAACGCAGGCACTGATTGTAGCCGCCCGCGTGCCCGGCCCGCCGCTCGATGGTGCGCGCGAGCCGTTCCAGACCCGGCCCCGGCTTGCCCGGCGTACGCGTCAGCGGGCTTGGAAGCGTCACCGCCAGCAGTGCGGCCTGTCGCGACGTCAGTTCGCTGCTCGACTTGCCGAAATGGTATTGTGCGGCGGCTTCGGCCCCGTAGATGCCCGGCCCCCATTCGGCGATGTTGAGGTAGATTTCCATGATCCGCCGCTTGGGCATCACGATGTCGAGGTAGATCGAATAAGGCAGCTCGATCGCTTTGCGCAGGTAGGATCGGCCGTGCCAGAGATAGAGATTCTTGACCGTCTGCATCGTGATGGTCGATCCGCCGCGCGTCGTCTCCCCGGCGAGCGTCTCTTCAAGCAGTACCTTGAACTCGGCGAGGTCGACACCGTCATGCGAGCAGAACTGTCCGTCTTCCGACATCATGACCGAGTGGACGAGCCTGTCGCCAATCTCATCGATGGGCGTCCAGCGTCGATCGTAGCCTTGCAGCGTAACGACGTCCTTCATCATCAGCGTTGAAAGCGGGTGCACGGCCGGCGGCAGATAGGCGAACGTCAGCAGCGCAGGCAGCAGGCCCAGCACCACGACAAAAAGTATAACGCGGCGCAGCCAGACGCTCAGCCGGCTGCGCTGTCGTCCGCCCTTCCAGCGTTTCCGCCTCATCTCCGGCTCGATCTCGACAACCGGCTCTGTGGTCGGCTTGTCCACCCTTGCGCCTCGCACTTCATCTTTCCCGAATACAGACGCAAAGGGCAATGCGCAACGCCGCGGAGCGCTTGACGCGGGCTGTATTTGCCCCCATGCCTCGCGCCATGGAACAGATGACCGCCCCCGCTGATTTCGAGATGGCGCTCGCCGATAGGGCACGGAATGTCGAGCAGTGCCTGCAGGTGCTTTTGACCACCAAACCTCGCGAGGGCGAGATCGCACGGCCAGAGGAACTGATGCAGGCCATCAGGCACGGCGTGCTGGGCGGCGGCTAGCGCCTGCGCCCGTTCCTCCTGATGGAAAGCGCCGCCTTGTTCGATTCCGACGGGCTTGCGGCCCTGCGCGTGGCTGCGGCGCTGGAATGCGTTCACTGCTATTCGCTGATCCATGACGACCTGCCGGCGATGGACGATGACGATCTCCGCCGCGGCCGCCCGACCGTTCATCGGGCTTTCGACGAAGCAACCGCGATTCTCGCCGGTGACAGCCTGCTCACCTACGCCTTCGACATCGTTGCCGACGAGGAGACCGAGCTCCCCGCCGAAACGCGCGCACGGCTCGTGCTCCTGCTTGCGCGTGCAGCCGGCATGGGCGGCATGGCTGGAGGCCAGGCCCTCGACCTGCAGGCGGAGCGCGAGAAACCCGACGAACAGGGCATCATCAAGCTTCAGGCGATGAAGACCGGCGCGCTGATACGCTTTGCCTGCGAGGCAGGCGCGATTATCGGCGCGGCAGCGGAGCCGGAGCGTCAGCGTCTTTCGGAGTTCGGTCAGGCGATCGGCCTGGCATTCCAGCTTGCAGACGACCTGCTGGACGCCACGTCGGATGCCACCGCACTTGGCAAGGCAGCGGGCAAGGATGCCGAGGCGGGCAAGGCAACGCTCGTCGCCCTGCATGGCATCGATTGGACGCGCCAACAGCTTTCCGGACTGGTGGACCAGGCAAACGCGTTGCTTGAACCATTCGGCGAGCGCGCTGCGACACTGCGTCAGGCCGCACAATTCATCGCGCTGCGTTCGTTCTGAAGCCCAAACTCCCTCGATTAACAGCGCTTTAATCGGATTGCTCGATTTTGAGCGATGTGTGTCGGGT
>JAEVZN010000625.1 GCA_023392205.1 Pseudomonadota bacterium | reverse complement strand
CCGCCAGGCAGTGCGCGATGTCGTCGACGGCCGCGCCTGCGGCCTTGTCACCAATCCGATCGCAAAGTCGGTCCTCTATCGCGCGGGCTTCACCGATCCCGGCCACACCGAATATCTGGCGCGGCTTGCCAAGGAGATGTGCGGCGTCACCGCCATGCCGGTGATGATGCTGTGGAGCCCGATGCTCGCGGTCGTGCCGGTGACGATCCACATTCCGCTGCGCGATGTCCCGGCCACACTGACCACGCCGCTGATCGTCGAGACCGGCCGCATCGTCGCGCGCGAATTAAGCGAACGCTTCGGCATCGAAAATCCGCGGTTGTCCGTGACCGGCCTGAACCCGCATGCGGGCGAGGACGGATCGCTCGGCGACGAGGATATCCGCATCGTGCGTCCGGCCGTGCAGCAACTCGCGGCCATGGGCATCGCAGCGCGCGGCCCGCTGCCGGCCGACACCCTGTTTCATGCCGGGGCGCGCCAAACCTATGATGCCGCCCTGTGCATGTATCACGACCAGGCTTTGGTCGCGATCAAGACGCTGGCCTTCGACGAAGCGGTCAACGTGACGCTCGGCTTGCCCTTCGTGCGCACCTCGCCCGACCACGGCACGGCCTTCGATATTGCCGGCACCGGCAAAGCCAATTCCACGAGCCTGATCGAGGCGCTGAAACTCGCCGCACGTCTTGCCGGAAGACAGGCTGCGGCGCGGTCCGCCGCGTGACATCTCCGTCAGCACCGGCCTTTGACGGGCTGCCTCCGCTGCGCGAGGTGATCCGCCACCATGACCTCATCGCCAAGAAATCGCTCGGCCAGAATTTCCTGCTCGACCTCAACCTCACCGGACGCATCGCGCGCGCCGCGGGTCCGCTCGCAGGGGTCGCGGTTCTGGAGATCGGTCCCGGACCGGGCGGCCTCACCCGTGCGCTGCTGCATGAAGGCGCGGCCCGCGTCATTGCCGTGGAACGCGACCGCCGCGCGATCTCGGCATTGGAAGAGATCGCAGCCTTTTATCCGGGCCGCCTCGATGTGGTGGAAGGTGACGCGCTCACTTTCGAGGCCGCAAGTCTCGGTGACGACGTCAGGATCCGGATCGTCGCCAACCTTCCCTACAACATTGCCACAGTTCTGCTCGTCGGCTGGCTGGAGACCGAGCCCTGGCCGCCCTATTTCGACCGGCTGGTGCTGATGTTCCAGCGCGAAGTCGCCGAGCGCATCGTCGCCACGCCCAACAGCAAGGCTTACGGACGGCTGTCGGTCCTCGCGCAATGGCGCACAATACCGAAAATCCTGTTCGACATTGCACCGTCTGCCATCGTGCCGCCGCCGAAAGTCACATCGGCGGTCGTCGAATTCATCCCGCGCTCCGAGCCGGAAGCTTGCGATCGCAAGGCTCTGGTACGGGTCACGGAAGCTGCCTTCGGACAGCGGCGCAAGATGCTACGCCAGAGTTTGAAAACGCTGATGCCCGACCCGCTGCCGCTAATCGAGGCGGCGGACGTGCTCCCCACACAAAGAGCCGAGGATATTCCGGTGTCCGGATTCGTGCGGCTGGCGCGGGCGTATCGTGAATTAACGAGCGACCGATGAGGCGTCAAGGCGTCAACGACTTCAGATCTGTCAGCAGCGTCGCGACAAAATCCTTGATGACTTTCGGATGGACACGCTTCAGACGCTCAGCTGTTAAAATTGCGCGCAATCGGGTCAAGCTGTCTTCAAGATCGCGGTTCACAAGCAGGTAGTCATACTCGTCCCAATGCGGAATTTCTTCGGCCGCATTCTTGAGTCGCCTCGTGATGATGTCCGGCGTATCCTCGGCCCGCCGCTCCAGCCGGACTTTCAGGTCCGCAGCCGTTGGCGGCAGCACGAATACGCTCACCACATCCTTACGCATCGAGTTATAGAGTTGCTGCGTCCCCTGCCAATCGATGTCGAACAGGACGTCGCGCCCTTCGGATAGCGCGCGCTCGACAGGCTCGCGCGGTGTGCCGTAGAAATTGCCGTGCACTTCCGCCCATTCCAGTAACTCGTTGCCGTCGCGCATCAACTCGAACTGGCGGCGCGACAAGAACTTGTAGTGCATGCCTTCAACTTCGCTTGTGCGCCGCTCTCTGGTAGTGACGGAAATCGAGAGACTGACTTTTTCTTCCCGTTCCAGGAGAAGCCGCGTCAGCGTGGTCTTGCCGGCTCCCGACGGAGAAGACACGATCAGAAGCAACCCACGACGTTCGATATCGATGGACGGGGTCATTCGATATTCTGCACCTGCTCGCGAAACTGCTCGACAACGCTTTTGAGTTCAAGGCCGATATTGGTCAGTTCGACATCGTTCGATTTGGCGCACAGCGTGTTGGTTTCGCGATTCAACTCCTGCGACAGGAAATCGAGACGGCGGCCGACCGCACCGCCACCGCTCATGAGCTTGCGCGCCTGCGCGATATGCGCCGCGAGCCGGTCAAGTTCTTCGCGGATATCCGCCTTGCCGGCCAGCAGGATCGCTTCCTGATGCAACCGCTCCGGATCGAAGCGCGAAGATGCATCGAGCAGAACGGCGATCTGATCGGCCAGACGCTTCTTGACCGCTTCGGGCTGGCGGCCGGGCGCATTCTCCGCCCGTGCCGACAGTGCCGCCATTTCGTCGAGCCGCGCAAACAGCACTTTCCCTATCGCTTCGCCCTCGTGCCGGCGCATGTCCGTCAGTCCCTTCAGACCCGACACAAAGCCGGTGACAACCGCCTCGTGAACCTCCGCCCTGGCCTCTTCGGTCTCGTCCTCGTCGGTCACGTCGATCACGCCTTTCAGCGCGAACAGCCCGTCGAGGCGCGGCTTTTCGGCGTCGATGCGCGCGGCAAGATCGTTCATTGCCGCGATCACAGCGTTGATGACCGGCTCGTTGATGCGCACCACCGGCGACACGCCCTCGCGCGTCACCGCGAGCGTTGCGAAAACACTGCCGCGTGAAAGCATCTCGGTGGCTTTGGACCGGACGGCAACTTCGACGGCATCGAAGCCCGCAGGCAGCCTGAGCCGGATGTCGAGCCCCTTGGCATTGACCGACTTGATCTCCCACGACCACGCGTAAGAGCCCGTCGCGCCCTGACAGCGCGCGAAGCCGGTCATGCTCGATAATGCCATTCTACAGGTCCGCCAGCGAGGAATCGACGGCGGACCATAACGGCGCAGTCCGGGCG
>JAEVZN010000596.1 GCA_023392205.1 Pseudomonadota bacterium | reverse complement strand
GTTCTGCACCGGCCTGAGGCGCGGCTGACGATCCAGATCGGCGACGGCGCGGCGCTGGCGCGGCACCTCGGCATTCCGGTGGTGAGCGATCTGCGCGCCGCCGATGTGGCCGCGGGCGGGCAGGGCGCGCCGCTGGTGCCGGTCTATCATCGCGCGCTGGCGCAGGCGCTGGACCGGCCGCATCCGATCGCCGTTCTCAATATCGGCGGCGTCGCCAACGTCACGTTCATCAATGGCATGCCCGATCCCTATGCCTGCGATACAGGTCCGGGCAATGCGCTGATCGACGATTTCATGCGCGCGCGCAACGGGGCGATCCGCGACGAGAACGGGCAGGCGGCGTCGCGCGGGCATGTGGACGTCAATGCCGTGGCGCGTGTGCTCGCGCATTCCTTTTTCGCGCTGAAGCCGCCGAAATCTCTCGACCGCAATGCCTTCCGCGAATGGGTGGCCGATCGGGCGGACCTCGCAGGCCAAAGTCTCGAAGACGGCGCGGCCACGCTTGCGGCTATTACCGCTGGCAGCGTCGCGGCGATTGTGCCGCATCTGCCGGAGGCGCCACGAAGCTGGATCGTCTGCGGCGGCGGGGCCCGTAATGCCACATTGTTGCGGATGCTGGCCGGGAAGCTGGCGCCGGCAGGCGTGGAGACGGCCGACACGGCCGGATGGGATTCGGATGCCATCGAGGCGCAGGCCTTCGCCTTTATGGCGGTGCGGTCCCTGCGAGGATTGCCGATCACATTTCCGACGACCACAGGCGTGCCGCAACCCATGACCGGTGGCGTGCTGGCGCTTCCTGAAGCTCAAACCGCGCAGCGCGCGGCGCTTTAGAAAACGTCATGAAAGCCGGGCTCTGGGGTGGCCGGTTTCACATGAAAATAGTCCTATCGATGCAGCCCGACGGCGTTTGTCATGCACGTAGAAATGCGATTGCACGGCTGCGAGCCACACGATGAGGATGCAGTTCGGGCCGATCCACGGCATCAAGTTTTCTCAAGCTCCGGACCGGCCACAGCGGCCGCCTTGCGTCCCCGGCCAAGCCATTGCCGCAGGAGCCGTGGCTTGCCCGGCTTGCGCAGCAACACGATGTCGCTGACGAGTTTCGCGCCGCCGCGCCTGCGCTCCAGCGTCAGCTTGCGGGAATGGAATTGCTCGAGCTCGGGACGATGCCCGACACTGACGATGGTCAGCCCGTCCATCTTGTTCGACAGAAGTTGCATGAGATCGTCCTGGCTTTTCGGATCGAGCGCGGAGGTGGCTTCATCGAGCACGATGATGTCGGGCCGATGCAGCAGGACGCGCGCGATGGTCAGCCGCTGTTTCTCGCCGCCCGACAAGGTCTGGTCCCAGGGTTCGTCGTCCTCGATGCGGTGTTTCAGATGCGCAAGGCCGACCTGTTCCAGCGCTGCTCCAATGGTCTCGACATCCCAGTCTTCGGCGGCGCCCGGATAGGCCACCGCACGGCGCAATGTGCCGGTCGGGATGTAGGGCCGCTGCGGCAGCAGGAACAGCCGCGAGTCTTTCTGGATGTCGATCTGCCCGCCGCCCCAGGGCCACAGGCCCGAAATAGCGCGCACCAATGTGCTCTTGCCGGTGCCGGATTCGCCTGCAATCAGAACGCGCTCACCCTTTTTGATTACGACCTCGGTGTCGTCCACGACCGCGGTGCCATCGTCGAGCGCCACGCTGAAATCGTCGAGCCGCATGGCCGCATCGACGGTCTCACCGCGCTTGATGCGATTGAAGCCTTCGCCGGTCTCGGCTTTCTCCAGTGCATCAAGCGACACCATCAGCGATGCGACGCGCCGCGCGCCCGCATTCCATTCCGCAAGCCGGGGATAATTGTCGACCAGCCAGTTGAAGGCGGCCTGGACGATAGTGAAGGCCGATGCGGCCTGCATAACCTGACCGAGAGACATAGAGCCGTCCAGAAATTTCGGCGCGCACAGGATGATCGGCAGCACCGGCGCGATCATCGAGGAGCCCTGCGAGACCACGGTTGTCCGCATATGCTGCGCGCACATGGCGCGCCATTTGCGCAGGACGTCGATCAGAGACCGGTCGATACCCGCGCGCTCCTCTTCCTCGCCACCCAGCAGCGCGATGCTCTCCCCGTTCTCGCGCACACGCGTCAGGATATAGCGGTATTCCGCTTCCGACTGATTCTTGGCTTCCGACACGGCGACGAAGCGGCGTCCGACAATCGTCATCGCACCGCTGGCGATCACCGCATAGATCATCGCGGCGATCACAAGAAAGCCCGGGATCGTCACCTGCAATCCGCCGATGGCGATGTCGAGCGCGCCGCCGATGGTCCACAGGACGACGATGAAGGTGATCGCGGAGAGGGTGGCCGTGGTCACGCCCACCGCGAAATCGATCGGCGCATCGGTGGCGATGCGCAGATCCTCGGTGAGCCGGCCTTCCGGATTCTGGTGGTCGCCGGAGACGAGGTTGAGTTGATAATAGCGCCCATGCTTGAGCCAGCGGTCCAATACGTGATCGCTGACCCAGGCCCGCCAGCGCCGCTGCGTGGTCATGCGGCAAAAGACATTTGCCACGCCGAGACCGACACTCGCCGCCGCCAGCGGAAAGAACACCGCCGACAGCATCAGGACGGTTGCGGTATCGCGCCGCTCAAGCGCGTCGAAAATCGCCCGGTTCCAGAGATTGATCCCATATTGGGCGCCGACGGTGAGCAGCACCAGTGCCAGCAGCGCGATGCCCAGAACCCAGGCCAGTCGGTCTCCGCTCTTGCCCCAGAAGCCGCGCGCTGCGTCCCAGAAGCGGCGCAGCAGATAGCGCTTTCGCAAAGCGTCGCGCTCGGCTTCGGTCGCGCTGACTTCCGCCGCGCTGCGCGCATCCTCGGGTTGCGAGGCGGCGTCGTCGAGGGAGGGTTCCGGTCCGGTTACGTCATCGGGCGGGGCCTGCGCCGGTTGCACCGGAATGGCCGTGCGATCTGACGGGGGCAGGTCCGGGGTGGCCGGCGTGACAGCCGATACCATGCGATGGCCTCATGTCGTTGGCGACACGGGCAACGCGCTTCACGAGGTCCTGTTCCAAAATGTCGCAGGGGAGACGGCGTGCTGCCAGATTGCCGCAGCGTCTCCCGTGTGACGTCCCTCGGGCGCCGGCAGGGGCTCAGGCGACGCTGGGCTTTTTGGTGCTCGGGCCGAGGCGCTTGTCGAGGTATTCATTCACCTGGCCCATCAGCACATCGATCTTGGCATCGAAGAAGTGGTTGGCGCCGGGGACCACCTTCTGCTCGATGACGATGCCCTTCTGCGTCTTGAGCTTGTCAACGAGGGTCGTCACGTCGCGATGCGGCACAACCGCATCCTTGTCGCCATGGATGATCAGGCCGGAGGACGGGCAGGGCGCGAGGAAAGAGAAGTCGTAGAGATTGGCGGGCGGCGCGATCGAGATGAAGCCTTCGATTTCCGGGCGGCGCATCAATAGTTGCATGCCGATCCAGGAGCCGAAGGAAAAGCCGGCGATCCAGCAGGAGCGCGCTTCCGGATTGATGGTCTGCGCCCAGTCGAGCGCGGAGGCGGCATCCGACAATTCGCCGACGCCGTGATCGAAGGCGCCCTGGCTGCGACCGACGCCACGGAAATTGAAGCGCAGCACCGAGAAATTGCGATGCACGAAGGCATAATAGAGCTGGTAGGTGATCTGATGGTTCATCGTCCCGCCGAATTGCGGGTGCGGATGCAGGATCAGGGCAAGCGGGGCGTTTTTCTGCGCGGCGGGATGATAGCGTCCCTCGATGCGTCCGGCGGGACCGGTGAAAATGACCTCTGGCATCAAGACCTCGGCTTGAGAAATCGGGCCGTCGCGCGGCGGGGCGAATTTTCGGCCGCGCGGCGGGGCCCTGGATTATTGTTCAGATGCGCTTTCTTCACGCGAACCGGTGTCCACTTCGCTCGAAAACGCTCTAAAGTGCGCTTGACGTTGGGAGCGGGCGCACGTAGTTTTTAGAACCATTCTAATTATGGGCCCGAGGCCTGCAGCCTATGCTGCGCCAGCCGGGTGCGACATGCGGCCTTGTACCATGAGGCAGGGGGCAAAAAGCAAGCATTCTCGTCGTTTATGATAACAAGGGCTTCCCGTCTGCCGGTACTCAAATCTGACATGAACACGCGCGCCTATCTCGATTGGAATGCGACCGCTCCGCTGCGGGCGGAGGCGCGCGCCGCCATGCTCGATGTGCTGGACGTGCGTGGCAATCCGTCCTCCGTGCATGCGGAAGGCCGGGCGGCGCGGCAGATCGTCGAGCGGGCGCGTCGTCAGGTCGCCGAATTCGGGGGTGCCGATCCGGCGGACGTGATCTTCACCTCCAGCGCCACCGAAGCCAACATGCTGGCTTTGTCGCCGCTCTGGGCGTCCGCCAACGGGGCCCTCAAGGGCCGCTCGTTCGCGCGCCTGCTGGTTTCGGCGGTGGAACATCCCTCCGTGCTCGCTGGCGGACGGTTTGCGGCCGGGAGCGTCAACACATTGCCGGTCGGCGTGGATGGCCGTCTCGATCTGGAAGCGCTGCGGAAGGCCTTGGTGGGTTCGCCCGCGCTGGTGTCGGTGATGCTCGCCAATAACGAGACCGGCATTCTTCAACCGGTCTCCGAGATTGCCGATCTGGTGCATGAGGCGGGCGGTCTCCTGCATGTCGATGCGGTGCAGGCGCCCGGACGCATTGCGTGCAATATCAAGGATTTGAAGGCCGACCTTCTCACGCTTTCCGCACACAAGTTGGGTGGCCCCAAGGGTGCGGGCGCGCTGATTGCGCGGGCCGGGCTGCATCTGGCCGATCCGCTCATCCGTGGCGGCGGGCAGGAGCGGGGATTGCGCGCGGGAACCGAAAATATTGCAGGGATCGCGGGATTCGGCGCCGCGGCAGCGGCGATCGCGGCAAGCCGCGAGGCCGAGGCGCGCCATATGTCCCGCCTTCAGGCGAAACTCGAAGCCGGGCTGCGCGCCATCACCCCGGACGTTCTGATCGCGGGCGAAAGCGGAAACAGGTTGCCCAATACCACATGCCTCATGCATAGGGGCCTGCGGGCGGAAACGGCCGTGATTGCGCTCGATCTGGCCGGTGTGGCGGTGTCCTCGGGCGCCGCCTGTTCCTCCGGCAAGGTGCAGCCCTCGCATGTTCTGCTGGCCATGGGGGTGAGCCCGGGGCTGGCGCAGGGCGCCATCCGCATCTCGACCGGCCCCGCCACAAGCGTGGCCGACATCGATCTGTGTCTGAACGCTTGGACAAAGGTCGCTGAATCACTACTTAAGGGGCGAACGATCGCCGCTTGAGCGGCTTCGCGGAGGGCAACCGACGCAGAGCTTCCCATAACCGACACATCCGCTGCGGTCCTTGAAACCGCAAGGGGAGAATGAAATGCCGGCCGTACAGGAGACCGTCGATCAGGTCCGCCGAATCGACGTTGACCAATACAAATACGGGTTTGAGACCCTGATCGAATCCGACAAGGCGCCGATTGGCCTGTCGGAAGATATCGTCCGCTTCATTTCTGCCAAGAAGAACGAGCCGGAATGGATGCTCGAATGGCGGCTGGAAGCCTACCGGCGCTGGCTGACCATGCGCGAGCCCACCTGGGCGCGGGTCTCCTATCCGAAGATCGATTTCCAGGATTATTACTATTACGCCGCGCCCAAGCAGCGCCCGGCGCTGAACTCGCTGGACGAGGTGGACCCGGAAATCCTGCGGACTTACGAGAAACTCGGCATCCCGCTGCGCGAGCAGGAGATGCTGGCCGGCGTGGTGCGCAAGGATGACGACGGCAATGAACTGGGCGATCGCCGCGTCGCCGTCGATGCTGTCTTCGATTCCGTCTCCGTGGTCACGACCTTCAAGGAAGAGCTCAAGAAGGCCGGCGTGATCTTCATGTCGATTTCCGAGGCGCTCCGCGAGCATCCGGAGCTGGTGAGGAAATATCTCGGCTCGGTGGTTCCGGCGACCGACAATTTCTATGCGACACTCAATTCGGCGGTGTTCACCGACGGCTCCTTCGTCTTCGTGCCGAAGGGCGTGCGTTGCCCGATGGAGCTCTCGACCTATTTCCGCATCAACGAGAAGAATACCGGCCAATTCGAGCGCACGCTGATCATCGCCGAGG
>JAEVZN010000593.1 GCA_023392205.1 Pseudomonadota bacterium | reverse complement strand
CCCGCATCGATTTGCGCCAGCGCCCCCATCAGATTGCCGATGTAATTGTCTTCGGCAGTGTAGCGGGTTGCCAGATTGAGATGCATGTGGCGCAGATAATCCGCCGTCATCCATTCGACGCCGATGCCGCGCAACGCCGTCTCCCAGGTATGCATATGCGCATTCACAAGCCCCGGCATCACGATCTTGTTGGTGGCGTCGATGGTCTCGTCGGCGTCGGCGTTGAGATTGCGGCCGACCGCCTCGATGCGGTTGCCGGCGAACAGGATCTCGCCGCCCTTGAAATCGCCGATGGCCGGATCGAGCGTAACCAGCCAGCCGCATTTGATGAGAACGCGCTTCATCTCTTCCACTTCCCTTGTCTTGTCGAAATTCAGGCCGACAGCGTTTCGAGAAAGCGCACGCGCTCGCCCTGTCCTGCCGTCACCAATTGTCCGTCCCACATCACGCGATGCCCGCGCACGATGGTGCCGACCGGCCAGCCGGTCACGGTCACGCCGTCATAAGGCGTCCAGCCCGCGCGCGAGGCGACCCATTTGTCGGTGATGGTCTCGCGCCTCTTCATGTCCACGATGGTGAGATCGGCATCGTATCCGGCGGCAATGCGCCCCTTGCGGGCGATACCGAACAGCCGCGCCGGCCCCGCACTCGACAGGTCGACGAAGCGCATCAGCGAAAGCCGGCCGGCATTCACATGATCGAGCATCAGCGGCACCAAGGTCTGTACCCCGGTCATGCCGGACGGCGTGTCGGGATAAGTCTTGGCCTTTTCCTCCGGCGTGTGCGGGGCGTGATCGGAGCCGAGAATATCGACAATGCCCTGCTCCACCCCGTGCCAGATGCCGGACCGATGCGCGCCGTCGCGCACCGGCGGATTCATCTGCGCTTTCGTGCCAAGCCGCGCATAGCAATCCGGCGCTTCCATCGTCAGGTGATGCGGCGTGACTTCCACGGACGCGACATCCTTGTGGTCGCGCAGAAAATCCATCTCCTGCGCGGTTGAGATATGCAGCACATGCACGCGCGCGCCGGTCTCGCGCGCCACGCGCACCAGCCGCTGCGTGGCAATCATCGCCGCCTCCTCGTCGCGCCACACCGGATGCGAGGATGGGTCGCCTTCGCGCCGGAACGACTTGCGCGCATTCAGCCGCGGCTCGTCCTCGGCATGAAAGGACGCGCGGCGGCGGATGACCTTGAGGATATCCCGCAGACCCGCCTCGTCGCCGACCAGCAGCGAGCCGGTGGACGACCCCATGAACACCTTCACGCCCGCGCAGCCCGGCAGCCGCTCCCATTCCGGCAGGTCGCGGTAATTCTCATGCGTGCCGCCGATGAAGAAGGCGAAGTCGCAATGCATCCGGTGATGGCCGCGCTTGACCTTGTCGGCCAGGGTTTCCGGCGTGATGGTGAGCGGGTCGGTATTGGGCATTTCGAACACGGCCGTGACCCCGCCCATCACCGCGCTCAGCGAACCCGATTCCAGGTCCTCCTTGTGGGTATTGCCCGGCTCGCGGAAATGCACCTGGGTGTCGATCACGCCTGGCAGGATATGCAGGCCGGTGCAGTCGACCACCTCGCCAGCCGACGCGGCGCCCAGGTTCCCGACCTGCGCGATCCGCCCGTCAAGGACGCCGATATCGCGGGCGCCCTCCCCGTCCTGGTTCACCACAAGGCCGCCGCGAAAAATGGTATCGAAGGTCTGCGCCATGACATGCCTGCATTGACGGCCCTACCGGCCTCTCGCCTTGCGCCTTACGTTCCGCCCGGATTTCTGGCAAGTGAGAATCTCGGAATGACCGCAATGCCTCAAGCCAGAGGCGGGCGCGGCAGGGACATGCGGATACGATGAAAGCGGCTGTGCTCGACGATCGCGCGGTGCTGCGGATAGGCGGCGAACCGGCGCGCGCCTTCCTCAACAATCTGGTGACGGCGGACATCGAAAAGATGACGCCGCAAAATGCCCGCTATGCGGCCCTGCTCACCCCGCAGGGCAAGATCGTTGCCGATTTCTTCGTGACCGAAGCGCCGGCTGCCGATGGCGGCGGCTTTCTGATCGATTGCCCTAAGGCGATGCGCGACGAATTGCAGCAGAAGCTCACCTTCTACCGCCTGCGTGCCAAGGTGACGATAGCGCCGGCCGACGAGCTCGTGGTGCTGGCGGCCTGGGATGGCGACGGCACCACGTCGCGCGGTCTTGTGTTCCGCGACCCGCGGCTTGCGGCGCTCGGCCTGCGGGTGCTGGTCGCGGCCGATGCGGCAGCCAAGGCCATGCAGGAGCTAGGCGCAACGCGCGTGGAGGCGTCTGCCTATGACGCGCATCGCATTGCGCTCGGTGTGCCACGCGGCGGCATCGATTATGCTTACGGCGATGCTTTTCCGCACGATGCGAGCCTCGACAAGCTGCAGGGTGTGGATTTCAAAAAGGGCTGTTTCATCGGCCAGGAAGTGGCCTCGCGTGTGGAGCATCGCGGCACCGCGCGCAACCGCGTCGTGCCGGTCGCATTCGACGATCATCCCGCGCAGGACGGCGTGCCGGTGATGGCCGGCGACAAGGTCATCGGCACGATGGGCTCGTCTGCAGGCACGGCAGGCCTTGCCATGCTGCGGGTCGATCGCGTGGCGGACGCGCTGGCGGCAGGCACGGCATTGAGCGCCGGCGGCATTCCGTTGCGATTGCGGGATGGCTATTTCGATTATGTTGCCGAGGCCGCCGGCAAAGCCGGCAAATCCGGACATGCCGACGCGTCATGAAAGCGATTGCACATCCCGACGGGCTGCATCGCTGCCCATGGCCGAAGGACGATCCGCTCTATGTCGCCTATCACGACACCGAATGGGGCGTGCCGGAATATGACGACCGGGCGCTGTTCGAGAAGCTGATCCTGGACGGCTTCCAGGCCGGGCTGTCGTGGATCACGATCCTGCGCAAGCGCGACAATTTCCGCAAAGCCTTCGACGATTTCCAGCCGGAAAAGATCGCGCGCTATACGCCGCGCAAGGTCGAAAAGCTGATGCAGGATGCGGGCATCGTGCGCAACCGGCTGAAGATCGAGGGCACGATCCGCTCCGCACAATCCTGGCTCGACATCATGGAGAAGGAAGAGGGCTTCTCGCGTCTGTTGTGGAAGCATCTCGACGGACGGCCGAAAGTGAACGCGTTCAAGACCCTGAAATCGGTGCCCGCCGAAACGCCGCTGTCGCATGCCATGTCGAAGGAGTTGCTGAGCCGCGGCTTCAAGTTCGTCGGCCCGCCCATCGTCTATGCCTTCATGCAGGCGGTCGGCATGGTCAACGATCATCTGGTGACGTGTCACCGGCATGAAGAATGCGCGAAGTTGGGGCGGAAAGTCGATCCTGCCGGAGCGCGGGTCAAGGCCGGCGCATGAAACCCCGCGCATGGCAGCGCATGCTGTCGGGCCGCAGGCTCGATCTGCTCGACCCCTCCCCGCTCGACATCGAGATCGAGGATATCGCGCATGGCATCGCCCGCGTGCCGCGCTGGAACGGGCAGACCAAGGGCGCGCATATCTTCTCGGTGGCGCAGCATACCTTGCTGGTCGATATTCTGGCGCGGCAGGACGGACCGGTGGACGACAAGCTGCGGCTCGCCATCATGCTGCATGACGCGCCGGAATATGTGGTCGGCGACATGATCACGCCGTTCAAGTCGGTGATCGGCGACAGCTACAAGGCGGTGGAGCAGCGGCTGCTCGCCGCCATCCATGTGCGCTTCGGCCTGCCGCCGACGCTTCCCGCAGCGCAGGAAAAGCTGATCAAGAAATCCGACCGCGCAGCCGCCTATCTCGAAGCCACGCGGCTTGCGGGATTTGCCGAGGCCGAGGCGCGGCGCTTCTTCGGGACGCCGCCGAAACTGTCGGCTCCGCTGGAG
>JAEVZN010000540.1 GCA_023392205.1 Pseudomonadota bacterium | reverse complement strand
TTTCGAAGCCGCCCGCAAGCTCGCTCCGGCATCCGCCATTCATGTCGCGAGCCTCGGCGTCGTTGCCTTTCATGCCAAGGATTACGATACGGCGTTTCAGCTCTTCGATCAGGCGGTTTCGCTCGATCCGAAATACGCCTTCGCCCTGAATGGCCGCGGTGCGAGCTATCACCGCAAGGGCAATCTGGACCGGGCGCTGTTCGATTTCGAGGATGCCATCCGCATCGATCCGACATTCGCACTGGCCATCGTCAATCGCGGCGAGATCTATCTGCACCGTGACGATTACATCAAGACGCTGGCCGACCAGAACGAGGCACTGAAAATCGATCCGTCGCTGGCGCGTGCCTACAGCCTGCGTGGCCTGGCCTATATCCGCATGGACAATTTCGAGAAGGCGCTGGCGGATGTCGAGGAAGGCCTTCGGCTCGAGCCGCAGGAGGAGTTTTCCTATTATGCGCGGGGCGAATATTTTCTGGCGAGAAAGGATCATGCGCGTGCGCTGGCCGATTTCGATGCCGCCTTGCGGATCGATCCGAAATCGGAGGACGCCCTCAAGGCGCGGGAGCGTGCATTGAAGGCGGCAAACTAGCATCGGTGCGTGCAATGAATTCAACACGCGGTGTTTGCGGAATGCCAGCTGCGGCTCGCGCCGTTTGATTTCGCTCAAAGCTTGAGCGTATTGCCGATTATTGATGCGCATGAGGCGTGGCATCGGAAACACTTTTGCAACGCAATAGATGGTAATCGCATGACGACCGCGGGCGGCGGCGATCGGTCCTTTGCGCATGTCTTATGCTTTGAAACGTCCGGCCCTGTGGCTGGCTCTCCCAAGCTTCGCGGTAAGCTTCGTATCTGTCATCGCCTATGCCTCGTTCGGCTGGCCTGCGGCGCTTGGCATCGCGGGGGCGGGTGCATTGGCGATCGGCTGGTTTGCGGAGAACAGGCTGTCGCGCCTGGTCGATGGCCTTGAGCGGATCGCGAAGGGTGATCGTTTCGCGGTGCTGCCGGACGCCATCGGCGACGGCGTCGTTCAGCGCTTCGGCAATGCCGCCGATGCGATGCGCATCGCGCTCGGACGCGCGGACAAGCTTGCCATCGATCGCGACCGGCAGGTCACCGAGTCGCGGTTGCGGCAGGCAGGCCGCGTCTTCATCACGCAGAGATTTCAGACTGCCATCGGCGATGTGACGGCCGCGTTCAGCGGCGCGGGCGAACGCATCCGGCATACGGCGGCCGATCTGTCGGCGCGCAATTGTGACATGTCAGAGCGCGTCGCCCATGCCGCGCAATCGGCGGAAGCGGCAGCCAGCGATGCGCTCAAGGTTGCGCAGGCCGCGGGCGAGGTGCGCGAGATCGCGTTGCAATCCGGCCGACAGATCGACGCCGCGCGTGACGCGGGAGAAAGGACGGCGGCCGAACTGGCGCATGCCGACCGCACGGTTCACAGCCTGTTCGATGCGGCGAAACAGATCGATGGCATCATCCGGCTTATTCAGTCGATCGCCGGGCAGACGTCCCTGCTGGCGCTGAACGCCACCATTGAGGCGGCGCGCGCCGGCGATGCCGGGCGCGGCTTTGCGGTGGTGGCGAGTGAGGTCAAAGAGCTGGCGCAACAGACGGCGCGGGCAACCGACGACATCCGCGCGCAGATCGAGGATATCCAGAACGCGGTCCGGCAGACGGTCACCGCCATCGAGGCGGTGGGCCACTCTGTTGCAGCGACCGGCGCGGTCAATCGCGATCTCACCGTGATGCTGGAGCAGCAGATCGCAACGCTCGATCATATCGGCGATGAGGCAAATCGCGTCGCCCATGCGGTCGGTCAGGCGATCCCTGACATTCAGTCGGCCATTGCCGATGTCGCGCAGGTCTCGGAGACGGTGCTCGCCACCGCCGACGATCTGGCCGAACGCTCGGAAAATCTGGTCAGCTCTATCGGCGGCTATTTTCGTGAACTGGATCACGGCGCGATCCGTATCGGTATCCTGCATTCGCTGTCCGGCACTTTGACTGCAAGTGAACGGCCGCTCATCCAGGTTCTGGTGATGCTGATCGAGGAGCTGAACCGGAACGGCGGTTTGCTCAATCGCCCGGTCGAGGCCACAATTGTCGATCCGGCCTCCGATGCGGCCTCCTATGCACGGCTCGCATCGCAGATGCTGGAGACCGATGGGGTTGCGGCATTGTTCGGCTGCTGGACATCGGCTTCGCGCAAGGCGGTGCTGCCGGTGCTGGAGACGCACGGCGCGCTGCTCTTCTATCCGAGCCAGTATGAAGGCGAGGAGCAATCGCCGCATGTGGTCTATACCGGCGCGACGCCGCGCCAGCAGGCGCTGCCGGCGGTCGATTTCCTGCGCGAGCAGCGCTGCCGGCGCTTTGCGCTGATCGGCTCGGACGGCGTCTATTCACGCACCACGAATGCCATCCTGCGCCATTATCTGCGTTCGCGGGGCATCGCCGACGAGGCGATGCTCGAGGTTTATGCGCGGCCGGGCGAATGCACATGGCGCGACACGGTGGAACGGATCGCGCGCTTCGGCGCATCCTCCGGTGCCATTGTCTCCACCATCAACGGCGATGCGAATGTGCATTTCCTGCGCGAATATGCGCGCCAGAATCTGTCGCCGCAGCTCTTGCCGGTGATGACCCTCTCGCTCGGCGAAGCCGAATTGCCTTCGCTGGCCGGCGTGCCGATGGCCGGGCATTTCGCAAGCTGGAGTTATCTCGGCGCCATCGCGCATCCGCGCAACCGCGCCTTTGTTCAGCAATGGCGCGACTTCTCCGGCGACCAACAGGCTGTGCCGAACGATCCGATGGAGGCAACCCTGCTCGGTTTCCGCATGTGGGTGGCGGCGGTGGAGCGCGCCGGCACCACCGAGGCCGATGCGGTGCGTGCAGCGCTGGCCGGCATGACCTGCGAGGCGCCGAGCGGTGTGACCGTGCGGCTCGATCCGGACACGCAGCATCTGTACAAGCCGGCCGTCGTCGGCCGCTTCACGGATGCGGGGACGATCGTGCCGGTCTGGCAAAGCGCGGGTCTGGTGCCGCCCGAGCCGTGGAGCCCGTGGCTCGCCGCTTCGCCCGCCCCTATGCGGGAAGGAAAGAATCTCCGCGCATTCGCCTGACCGTCTCTCCGATCTCGTCGGAGCCCGTGACCGGCAGCGAACAGGTCTCGCCCACACAGACAAAGGCGGCCGCACCGCTTGCGGCTTTCAGTTTCTCCTGCGCCGGATGCGATGGCGGAAGGGAATTGCCCGACGGTGCGCGCAGCACCGCTCGGTTGAGATGCGGCAAAGCCAGTGCCGCCTGCATCAGATTTTGTGCCCCCTCCCCCTCCCCGGTCACGACGATCTCGGCCAGGTTCAGCCGCATGTCGATGGCGTTGAG
>JAEVZN010000483.1 GCA_023392205.1 Pseudomonadota bacterium | reverse complement strand
CTGGGGCGGCGGGGATATTCTCTATTACGCCAGCCGCTATCTCACCGGCGCGCTCGGCAGCGAACGCTATGCCTCGCCCGACATCATCGCCCGCAACATGGAAGCAGGTCATATCGGGCTGAAGACGCAGCGCGGGTTTCTGGATTACGAGGGCATGGACGTGGACGCCTACCGCGCCGAACGCCTGAAGGCGCTGGCTGGGCTGTTGCAGCATTTCGGACTGGTGAAGCCACCGGTGGTGTGAGGCTTAACCGAACACGTCCTGCAACTCGCCGTCCTTGACCACCACGTTGTTGTCGAGCGCGATGGTGGTGCGCATCACCGGCAGGTCGAAATGCCCGGCCGTGTACCGGCCGGCGAATTCATTGGCGCCGGTGGAAAACAGGAAATTGCCCGGCACCGCGCGGATTTCCGTGCCGTTGGTGTCGCGCTGGCCATACATCGACAGCGCCTCGTAGCGCGCGCCGGGATTCATGCCCCAGCCGACATGCGACACCGCATAGGCCTCGCGGTCGCCCCAGGCGGCGAGATACTTGCGGAATTGCTCGGCGTCGGTGCCCTCGCCTACAATGTCGGTGATGTAATCGTCGACGAAGGTGAGACGGATCGGCTCGGCGATATAGCGCTTGAAGGTCAGGTTCACATCGCCGCGATCCAGCACCAGCGTACCGTTGAGCGACTTCGCCTTCGGGAAACTCACCACGATGCCGCCTGGCCAATGCGCCAGCGTCCCCGGCTTCTCGGTCCAGCCCCAGATGCCGACGGTCTGCGCGCCCTCCATGTTCACATCGAGATCGGTGCCGGCGGCGGACGTGACCTTCATCCGCTTGCTGCCGCGCAGCATCCGCGCCGCATTGCGCACCCGCGCCTCCAATGCCGGATCGGGACGCATGCGCTCCAGCGCCTCGGGATGCTCGTTGGAGATCACCATGATGCGCGCGCCGGCCTTGAGGATGTCCGGCGTCTCCGGCGCATGCATCAGGCCTTCCAGCGTGCAATCGACCACGAAACCGGCCTGCGCCAGCGCCGACACCACCGGCGCGAGCTTGCCGATGGCGATGCTCGCACCCGTCGAGCGGATCGGCACGGGATAGCTGTTGCGCGGCGTCGGCACCACGACATGAAAGGGCCGCGCGCCCAGCCGCAGCAAGGCGAGTTCCGCCAGATGCACATTGAGCTGGCGCGACTGCGTTTCCGAGAGAATGGCTGCGGTATCGCCCGGCTTGACCGCGCATTTCTCGAACAGCTCGCAGAAGGCGTCGATCCACTTGGCTTCGATGCGATCCGACAACATCAGCTTTCCTCCGGAAACCCGACCAGAAGCCGCGCCCGCAACAGGTTGAACAGCCCGTTCAGGATCAGCCCGAGCACCGAAATGGCGATGATCGGGACGAACATGTCCACGGTCTGGAAATTGCGGGCGGCACGGACCAGAAGCGAGCCCAGGCCATCGGTCGACGAAATCATCTCCGACAGAAAGACCACGATGCAGGAAATGACAAGCGCGATCCTGCAGCCGGTCAGGATCGATGGCAGCGAGGCAGTCAGCACCACCGTCAGCAGGCTTTTCAGCCGGCTCACCCCCATGGCGCGCGCCGACCAGACGAGCTTCGGCTCTACCGACAGCGCCCCCTGATAGGTCGCGAGCAGGATCGGGAACACCGCATCGGCAAAGACCAGCGCGATCTTCGAGGAATGGTCGAAGCCAAGCGTCAGGATAAAGGCCGGATAGAGCGCGATCTTCGGCACCGGCGCCAGCACCCGGATGAAGGGCCGCAACAGCGCCCCGAACATCGGGCTGCCCGCGGCCAGAATGCCGAGCGTGACGCCGAAAACCACCGCGAGCCCGAAGCCGCAGAACAGGCGGTAGAGCGTGACCGCGCAATGCTCCAGAAACGCCGGATCGCCGAGCAATTGCACGATCCGCGCAAAGACCAGCCCCGGCGCAGGCAACAGGCTCGGCGGCGCGATCCTGAACTCCGCCAGCATGTGCCACAGCGCAAGGATGGCGAGGATCGGGATCATCCCGATCGCCAGTTCGGAGAAGCGTCGCTGCATGGTCATGCCGAGCCCACCGCAATCTGATGGACCGGATCGGCCCAGCCGACCACGACGTTACGCATCTTCTCGAACACGAGATCGAGCACGAAGCCGAGCACGCCGACGATCACAATGGTCGCATAGGTCGTGGAATATTGCGCCAGATCGAGCGAGTTGAAGAGCAGATTGCCGATGCCGGCCTGCCTCGTGATCATCTCGGACGTCACCATGGTGATCAGCGCCAGCACGAGCCCGGTGCGACAGCCGACCATGATTTCCGGCATCGCCGCCGGCAGCACGATGCGCAACAGACGCTGCCGCGCGCTCATCCCCATCGCCGCGCCGGACCAGATCAGCTTTTCGCCGACCGCCTTCGAGCCCTGATAGGTGTGATAGATGAGCGGCAGCGATACGCCGAGAAAGATCACCAGCGTCTTGGAGGCGTCGCCGATGCCGAGCCACAGCATGATGATCGGCATCAGCGCCGCCTTCGGCACCGGATAGATCACCATGAATAGCGGATTGAAGAAGGCCGCGACATTGCGGCTGCGGCCCATCATCAGGCCGACGGGGATCGCGAAGACCAAAGCCAGCGCGAAACCCACGATCATCCGCCGGATCGACGACATGATATCATTGAGCGAACGCGGATCGCTGAGAATGGCCGGCAATTCGCGCAAGGATTCCCACGCCGTCGGCAATGAATCGAGCCCCTGGATCCGGGCCAGAAGCTCCCACCCCAGCAGCAGGCAGAAACAGGCGATCAGCGGCGGGACACCGGGAATGGCGGTGAGCGATTTCATGCGACCTCGTCGACCGGGTTCTCCATCATCTTCTCGATCTCGACGACGTAATCCTGGTATTTGCGATTGACGAGCAATTCCGCCCTCACCCGCGGCCGCGGCAGATCGATCGGGATGATCTCCTTGATGCGGCCCGGCGAGCGCGTCATCACCATGACACGGTCGGACAGGAACACCGCCTCTTCCACGCTATGCGTGACGAACATCACGGTCTTGCGGTCGCGCTCCCAGATATCCAGCAGATCGTTTTGCAGTCGCACGCGCGTATGCGCATCGAGCGCACCGAAGGGCTCGTCCATCAGCAGGATCTTCGGGCGATAAGCGAGCGTGCGGCAGATCGCGACGCGCTGCTTCATGCCGCCCGACAATTCCTTCGGATAGAAATCCGCATAGCGGGTGAGATTGACCATGGCGAGCAATTCGCGCGCACGCTCTTCGGCGACCTTGCGCTTGTGCCCCTGTTCCAGCAGCCCGTACATGACGTTGCCGAGCACCGTCTTCCACGGAAACAGCGCGAATTCCTGAAATACCGGCCCGCGATCCGGCCCCGGCCCATCGACCGGCTTGCCGTCCACCAGCACCGCTCCGGTCGAAGGCGGCACGAACCCGCCCACAATATAGAGCAGCGTGGATTTGCCACAGCCGGACGGACCGAGGATCGACACGAATTCCCCGTCTGCCACCTTCAGATCGATGTCGGCAATGGCGAGATGGGGCTGGTTTCGCTGGGTTTCGAAGGATTTGGCGAGCTGCTCAATCGAAATCATTTGGGCTGCCGCCGCCTGTCATCGGGCTTCTCCGTGGGGTCAGAATTCACGATAGCGGCGCACGGAACAGGCGGCAAGCGTCCGGGTTGGGCAATTCCTGCGTGGGCAATGAGCATCGCCAAACCGCCCGAAAGGCAGGTGGGACGCACTTTGCGGCTTGCTGCGCAGCGAACGGGCGCAGAGAATTGCCGAAAAATAACTCATAGGGAGGATGACAATGAAGGCTCCACTGAAGGTGGCCTTGTCTGGCTGCCTCGCTCTTGCCGGACTGGCGCTCGCCACGTCCGGCCACGTATTGGCGCAAGCCCCCTATCCGGAGCGGATGATCACCCTGATCAACCCGTTCCCGGCCGGCGCCTCGACCGATCAGGTCTCGCGGCTGATCCAGCCGAAATTGCAGGCGGCGCTCGGCCAGACCGTGGTGGTCGAAAGCCGGGCCGGTGCCGGTGGCAATATCGGGACGGCGCATGTCGCGCGCGCGGAGCCAGATGGCTATACGCTCCTGACCGCACCGAACGCCAATTTCACCATCACCCCGCATTTCCAGCCGCCGCCCTTCGATCCGCTGAAGGACTTCGCGCCGATCACAACCATAGCGGGCGCGCCGCTCGCGCTTGTGGTGCACAAGTCGCTCGGCGTGAACAATGTCGCCGAACTGATCGAATACGCGAAGAGAAATCCCGGCACGCTGTCGTTCGGCTCGTCCGGCGTGGGATCGCCGCATCACGTTGCCGGAGAGCTGATCAACAGCAAGGCCGGCATCAACATGACGCATGTGCCCTACAAGGGCGGCGCGGCCGCACAGGCCGATCTGACCGGCGGACATATCAAGGTGGCCGTGCTGACCTTCTCCACCGTCGCCGCGCTTGACGATGCAGCCCCGATCAAGGTGCTGGCCGTCACCGGCAAGGACCGCATCAAGACCAAGCCGGATATTCCGTCCGTCGCGGAAACATTGCCGAGCTTCGATGTGTATGGCTGGATCGCCGTCTTCGCACCGGCCGGGACGCCCAAGAATATCGTCGACCGCCTCAATGCCGAAGTGAAAAAGGCGCTCAGCGATCCGGAGATCAACAAGCGGCTGCAGGACATGACGTTTGAAGTGATCGGCGACAGCCCGGACAGCCTCGCCGAGCGCATCCGCTCCGAATACAAGATGTGGGGCGACGTGGTGAAGGCGAGCGGCAAGACGAACTGAACGTCTTTCGGCCGCTCGATACGTGACGAAGATGGCCGGGCGGACCCGGCCATCGCATGTCGCAGCGTCTTGATGCCGCGCACTTTCTTCTACGGATAAAGGCCCCACATCGCGATCAGCAGCAATGCCGTCAGGATGGTGATCGGCGGCAGATGCGAGAATTCCCGGTGCCGGATCAGCGTGCCATAAACGCCGAGACTGACCGCAATCGCCAGCAGGAAGCCGATCCAGCGCGTCTGCGCGAAGACCAGCAGGATGCCGGTCAGAAGCTGGAACGCCCCGTTGAAGATGTGAAACCATGACGGGAAGCGCCACTTCTCGTAGCCCTCACGAAACGGCTTCGGATTGAAGAAATTGGCGATGCCGTTGCCGATATAAAACAGCGCCAGCAACCATGTCAGCCAGACTGCCCAGCCCACGCCCGCCATCTTCCCGTCCTCGTATCCTGTTCCGCGCGCGGCGCATCGTGACGACGCGCCCTGCTACGAATCGCATCGGCGGGAGGATAGTGGAGTGCGCGGAAAAGCACACTCCGCCCTTGGGATGACACAGGAACCATGTGGTTCCGTTCAATATGAGCGCGGCATGCCGAGCACGTTCTGGCCGATATAGGCGAGGATGAGATTGGTCGAGATCGGTGCGATCAGCGAGATCCGGGCGTCGCGCCATTTGCGCTCGACATCGAATTCGCGCGCCGCGGCAAAGCCGCCATGCGTCTGCATGCAGGCCTCGGCCGCGTGCCAGGCGGCTTCGCTGGCCAGGAGCTTCGCCATATTGGCCTCCTCGCCGCAAGGCTTGCCCGCCTCGAACAGCGCACAGCCGGCGCGGATCATCAGGTCGGCCGCCTTCCACTCGGCATAGCAGCGCGCGAGCGGAAACTGGATGCCCTGGTTCTGGCCGATGGGGCGGCCGAACACCTCGCGCTCCTTCGAATAAGCCACCGCCTTGTCGATGAAAAAGCGGCAATCGCCCGACGATTGCGACGCGGCGACGAGGCGCTCGGAATTCATGCCGGTAAGGATATAGCGGAAGCCCTGCCCCTCCTCACCGATAAGGTTTTCGGCAGGCACTTCCAGATTGTCGAAGAACAGCGCATTGGTCTGGTGATTGATCATGGTGTCGATACGCTGCATCGTGAGGCCCTTGCCGAGCGCCTCCTTCACATCGACCAGCAGCACCGACAGGCCTTCGGTGCGCTTCTTGACCTGATCCAGCGGCGTGGTGCGCACCAGCAGCGTCATCAGATCGGACTTGTGCGCGCGCGAGGTCCAGATCTTCTGGCCGTTGACGATGTAGCGGTCGCCCTTCTTCTCGGCGCGGGTTTTCAATTGCAGCGTGTCGGAGCCGGTGGTGGGTTCGGTGACGCCGAAGGCCTGAAAGCGGATTTTCCCTTCCGCGATGCCCGGCAGATACTTGTTCTTCTGCTCCTCGTTGCCGTGCCGCAGCAGCATGCCCATCATGTACATCTGCGCATGGCCGGCGCTAGCCTGGCAGCCATTGGCATTGATCTCCTCGAGGATCGCGCAGCCCGCCCGCAGCGGCAGGCCGGAGCCGCCATACTCCTCCGGGATCTGCGCGGCGAGATAACCCGCGTCGGTCAGTTCCTGGATGAACGCTTCCGCATAATCGTCATTGTCTTCGAGCTTGCGCCAATATTCGCCGGGATATTTCTTGCAGATGGCACGCACACCTTCGCGAATTTCCGGATAATCCTCCCCGAGCGGAACGGAGACATTGTCGGTCGTGGATGAAAAGCCATCCATTGTTGTTGTCCTTGATGAAGCGCGCTCAGGAGACGTCGCGGCGCTTGTTACCCGAGTCGAAGATCAGCGCATTGTCTTCCGCCAGAGCCGGCGGATTCTTCCGCAATGCCGGACGTTCGCCATCGAATTGCAGCGGAATGCCGATGAGCTGGAATTGCCCGTCCGCGCTGTTCTGCAACATGCCGGTGGCCTGCATCTGCGGATGGTTCATCACCTCGTCGACATTCTGCAAGGCCGCGCAGGGCACCGACGCCGCGGCGAGCGCATCCAGCCAATGCTGCCGCGTGCCGCTGCGGATCACTTCGGCGACCAGCGCATTGACCCGCTCGCGATTGCGGACCCGGTTGGCATTCGTATCCAGTTGCGGATCGTCCGGCCATTCGGGATGCCCGAGCGCAACCGACAGCCGCCGGAACAGATTGTCGTTGGCCGCCGCGATCACCACCCAGCCGTCGCTCGCCTCATAGGCCTTGTAGGGCGCCATCCCGCCATTCTCGGAGCCTCCCGGCCCCGGCACCTGACCCGACGCGATGTAGCGCGCGACATGCATGCACATCCATGACAGGGCGGTCTCGAACAGCGATGTATCGACCACGCAGCCTTCGCCCGTGTCCTTGCGCCTGAGCAGGGCGGTGAGAATGCCGATCACCGCCCACATGCCGGCGCCCTGATCGATGATCGAGGGACCGGTGCGCACCGGCTCCTGTCCCGGATGCCCGGTCACGCTCATCAATCCGCCGAAAGCCTGCAGCAGCGGGTCGTAACCCGGCGCGTTCTTCATCGGCCCGTCGGCGCCGAAGGCGGTCATGTTGCAATAGATCAGCGCGGGCTTGCGCGCGCGCAACGCCGCTGCATCGAGCCCGTATCGCTCCACCAGTCCGGGCCGCATGTTCTGCACCACCACATCCGCCTTCTCGATCACGTAGCGGCGCAGGGTCTCGACCGTCGCCGCATCCTTCAGGTCGGCCGCGACCGAATACTTGTTGCGGTTGATGGCCTGAAAGGTCGAGGCCGCGCCATGCAGGAAAGGCGGCCCCCAGTTGCGTGCATCGTCCCCGCCCTGCGGGTTTTCGACCTTGATGACGGTCGCGCCGAGTTCGGCCAGAATCTGCCCCGCAATCGGCGCGGCGACACTGTGACCGAGTTCGATGACGACGATGTCCTGCAGCGGCAATGGCATGTGCGTTGGTCCCGGCAGCCTCAAGGCGCGGCGTAGTGACCGGATGTTGCCCTGTCAATCAAGTGTTTGATCTACCAACTTTCATCTCGTCGGAAATACGCCGGCGATTTGACCCTGCGCGGCGCGCGCGTCCATGATGAGCGCACATCAAAAGCGGCGGGATCAACCGGTCGCATTAGGGAGGATCTAGATGTTCGGACACCGTCTGAAGACGGCGGGGCTTGCTGCCCTGCTCTGCACCGCAGGCTTGCTCTCCGCTGCCCAGGCTCAAACCTATCCCACGCAACCCATCCGCATTCTGGTCGGCTTCGGACCGGGATCGACAGCCGACACGCTGGCGCGTCTTGTCGGCAAGCATATGGAGCAGACCTTCGGCCAGCCGGTTCTGGTGGAGAACCGCCCCGGCAATTCCAGCATGATTGCGGCGGAGACAGTCGCGCGTGCGTCCAATGACGGCTACACGCTGTTCATGGCGTCGGTCGCCAACACGCTCAATCCGGTGACCACGAAATCCGGCTTCGATCTCGGCAAGCAGATGGAGCCGATCGCGCTCCTTGGCGTGGTGCCGAACATGCTGGTCGCGCATCCCTCGGTGAAGGCGGATTCGGTGAAGGACCTGGTGACGCTCGCCAAGGCCAATCCGGACAGCCTCACCTTCGGGACATCGGGGGCGGGCACCGCCAGTCATCTCGCGGCGGAATTGTTCAACCAGAAGGCCGGGACCAAGGTCGTCTCCGTGCATTATCAGGGCGGCAGCAATCAGGCGATCACCGACCTGCTCACCGGCCGCATCACGCTCATGTTCAATGTCGCGGCAACGCTGGCGCCACATGTGAAGGCCGACAAGCTGAAGGCGCTGGCCATGGCACAGCCCAAGCGCGCCGGCGTGATGCCCGATCTGCCGACCATGGACGAAGCCGGCATGCCGGGCTTCGATGTCGGCATCTGGATCGGTCTGCTCGCTCCCGCCAATACGCCGGCGGCCATTGTCGACAAATTGTCGGCCGCCGCCAATGACGCGTTGAAGACCGAGCCGGTCATCAACGCGATGAAGAACCAGGGCATCGACCAGCGCGGTTCGACACCGAAGGAGTTCGCGGAGTTCATCCGCGCCGATCTCGACAAGTGGACGGAGTTGCTGGCGGCGAGCAAGAAGGATTAGCGGGAAGGCTTCTCCCTCCCCTGCAAGGGGGAGGTAAGAGCGGAATTCACTTCGTCCCGTACATGCGGTCGCCGACATCGCCGACGCCCGGCACGATATAACCGGCTTCGTCGAGATGCTCGTCGATTGCAGCCGTCCAGATATGCACATCGGGATGATGTGCCTGCACCTTCTCGATGCCCTGCGGCGTCGCCAGCAGGCACACGCTGCGCAGCGATTTCGCTCCCGCTTCTTTCAGCCGGTCGATGGCCGCGACCGCCGAATTGCCTGTGGCCAGCATCGGATGCAGGACCAGCACCAGTCGGTCGGCGATATCCTCGGGCGCCTTGAAGAAATATTCCACCGCCGTCAGCGTGCGCGGATCGCGATACAGCCCGATATGCGCGACACGCGCCGCCGGCACGAGATCCAGCATGCCTTCGACAAAGCCCATGCCGGCACGCACGATCGGCGCCAGCACCAGCTTCTTGCCGGCCAGAACCGGCGACTGCATCGGCGCAAACGGCGTCTCGATGTCGGTCATGGCCAGTGGCAGGTCGCGCGTGACCTCGTAGCAGATCAGCGTGCCGATCTCGCTGAACAATTCCCGGAACGCCTTGGTCGAGCGCGTCTTGTCGCGCAGCAGCGTCAGCTTGTGCTGTACCAGCGGATGATCGACGATGGTCACACCGCGCATTGTCATGTGTCGTCTTTCAAAAATAACACCGTCTCAGAAAACCGTGCCGTCGCTGATAACATGAATCGGTGGCGCGGCATCGGCGCGCCTCTCGCGCGCCAGCCTCCGTCCCGCCGCCCATGTGCCGCCCTCCAGCACCGCGCCAAGCGGAAAGCGGGCGGCGTCGAGGCCGAGCCTGTCGCGCACCAGCGGCGCAATCAGATCGAGCAAGGCCACCGTCAGCGCCCGCCATTCCACCACCAGTTCCGAGCCGACCTCGTGGCCGTGCGCGGCATCGTCCGGATTGCGCAACGCGATCACACCGCCGTCCACGAACAGCCCGCCATTGCGATATTCGGCCAGGCCGGTCAGTCCGTCTAGATCGGTGATGACGACCCCTGCGTGCTGCAACGGCTCGACCAGCGAATAGGACAGCCATTGCGACAGCTTGTGGAACGGGATCAAACCGTTCGTCTTGTCGTCGCGGCGAATGGCCGGATGCTGCCAGGTGTCGCCCAGCGACACGCCATCTAGCGTGATGCGGCCGGGCCAGATTGCGCCGAGATGCAGCAGCACGCCGCGCAGGATGTCCGGTGCGGGCAGATGATTGTCCTGCGCATGGGCCTGGGCGGCGAGTGTGTCGAACAATCCGCCCGGCCGCGGATCATCTGCCATGGCAAATATTGCAGGACCGGCCAGCGCCGTATGCCCGAGCCGCGCAAGAAGTCCGGCGCGCCCTTCAAGCCCTGTCAGCGCATTGCCCTCGCGGACCTGAAAGCCGGCCGCGATATCGTCAGCCGTCAGGCATGCAAGCCGCGATGCATCGGCGCGCAACGGATTGCGCGGATCGTCGGAAAAGACGCCGGACTCGAACATGCGCAGGCTTGCAATCGCGAGGCCTTCGGAGCGAGCGATCTGCAGGCCACTCGCGCCATCGCGATAGCGCCAGTCCGGCCCCGCGCCGGCATCGAGCAGAACCGAGACGATGGCGAGGTCGAAGGCCGCGCGCGCACGCGCCGCGTGGTCCGGCCAGTTTGTTTTCGCGTCGAGGTCGGCCCAGAGATCATGTCCGGCGAGTGTGAAATGCCGCCAGCGCGCGTGCAGCGGAATATCCAGTGCGGGATAATTGTCGCGGATCACGCCGGCGACGAAATCCGCAACCGCATCGAGGCGGTCGCGATGCAGCGCGAAATGCTTGAGCGCGTTTGCGTCTGCCGCCGCCAGCATCTCGTGCGCGCGTTCGCGGACGGCATGGACGGAGAGAAGGGAATCGGCTGGACTGGTCATCGACGCTCGCACCGCTCGTCCCCGCGAAAGCGGCGATCCAGAGTCGCACGCCTGAGCTTGAAAGAAAAAGGCTGGATGCCCGCTTGCGCGGGAATGAGCGGACCTTGGGGCATGGCTGGAAAAATCCCGCTCAGAACTCGCGCAGGTCGCGGCCGACCGTCGACTTCAGGTCTTCCTCGCTCGGCGCACCTTCCGGCGTGAAATAGCCGGCGGCTTTCTTCGCTTCCATCTCGACCTTGGCATCGTCGGGAATGAGCCCGTCCGGGATCGGAACGCGCTCGACAATGTCGATGCCGGATTCCGTGATCGCGTCGTACTTCATGTTCGACATCGATACGAAGCGGTCGATACGGGTGATCCCGAGCCAGTGCAGCACATCCGGCATCAATTGCTGGAAGCGCGCATCCTGCACACCCGCCACGCATTCGGTGCGCTCGAAATAGGTCGCGGCCTGGTCGCCGCCTGGCTGGCGCTTGCGAGCGTTGTAAACGAGGAATTTCGTGACCTCGCCCAGCGCCCGGCCTTCCTTGCGGTTATAGACGATGAGCCCCGCCCCGCCATTCTGCGCCTCGCGGATGGATTCGGCGATGCCATGCACGAGGTAGGGCCGGCAGGTGCAGATGTCGGAGCCGAACACATCGGAGCCGTTACATTCGTCATGCACGCGGCAGGCCAAAGTGCGCTTCGGATCGGCGAGCGCCGCCGGATCGCCGAAGATATACAGCGTCATACCGCCGATGGGCGGCAGGAAGACACTGATATCCGGCCGCGTCACCAGTTCCGGATACATGCCGCCGGTCTGTTCGAACAATGTGCGGCGCAATTTGTCTTCGCCGACGTGAAAGCGTTCGGCAATGCCGGGCAGATACCACACCGGATCGATGGCGGCCTTGGTCACGGCCACATCGCCGGATGCATGCACGATATCGCCGTCGACCTTGAGCAGTCCCTTGCCGACCACGGTCTCGAATTCGGGGATGGTCAGCCGCGCCCTGGTGATCGCGATGGTAGGGCGGATATCCACGCCCTCGGCAATCTCGGTGCGGAAATCCGTCGCCACCCGGTGCCCCCAGGGGTCGAGCGAGACGATCCGCTCAGGGTTGCCCCATTGCGGGAACGGGCCGATCTCCACCACCGGCGTGGTATCGGCAAGGTCGGGGCGTGCAATCGGATTGAGGGCGCCAGAGGAGACCGCGAGCGCACGGTAAAGCGAGTATGAGCCGCCATGCGCCCCGATGGCGTTGCGATCGGGTCCGGCATTGACGGTGCCGATCACGGGGCCGCGTTCGCGCGCGGTCGGCGCGCCCCAGCGGAGCGGGAAACGGCCGGGCGTCCTGTGGCCCGGATGCGAAGTCAGACGAATATGGCCGTCGCGGTTCGTGGACATCTAGCTTGCCCCACAAAAGCAAAAAGCCCTCTCCAGCGGTCGCCGGAGGAGTGGCTTCAAAGAAAGAAGATAACGACGGGTTTTGCGTTCGGCAAGGGGGGATTTGGGCTGCTTTTCATACCGATGGCAGCTCCCTGCCCCGTCCGGAAACGGCCGTTACGCCCTGCCGCGGATCAGGTCGGCCGCGCGTTCGGCGATCATGATGACGGCAGCATTGATGTTGGCGCCGATCAGGTCGGGGAAGACCGAGGCATCCACCACGCGCAAGCCGTGAATGCCATGTACGCGCAATTGCGGATCGACCACCGCCGTCGGATCGCCGGCATCGCCCATCCGGCAGGTGCCGCAGGGATGATGCGTGGTCACGACCGAGTTGCGGATGAAGGCCTCGAATTCCTCGTCGGTCTGGACGCCCGGACCCGGCGCGATCTGCCGCGCGATAAAGGGCTTGAGCGCGGGCTGCCGCGCGACTTCATCGAACAGCGAGACCGCGGATTTCAGCACATTCCAGTCCTGACCGGATTGCAGGAGATTCTGCCGGATATGCGGATGAACGGCCGGGTCTGCGCTGGCCAGGGAAATGGTGCCACGGCTTTCCGGGCGCAGCACCACGATGCGACAGGCGAAGGTATCCTCAAAGGCCGCGCGGAACGGCGGCAGATAGGGCGCCGCACCGAGCGGGCCCGCAATGAACAGCAATTGCGCGTCGGGCAATTCCTTGGCATGCGGCGTCTTCACGAAGGCAATCAGCCCACCCGGCAGATCGGTCGTGAAGCCGGTGCCGAACATCGCGCCGCGTGCAAGCTCGATAGCGATACGGTCGAGCCGCAGATTGCGCTGCACCGGGCCACCGCCATTGCGGCCATAGACGATCAACGCCGCGACGTGATCCTGCAAATTCTTGCCGACGCCGGGCAAGGCCTGCGTCACCGCGATCTTCTGCGCCTTGAGTTCGTCGGGCGCGCCGATGCCGGACAGCATCAGCAATTGCGGGGAATTGATCGTGCCGCCACACAGGATGGTCTCACGCGCGGCCTGTGCGACCTTGAGAACGCCGTCATGACGATATTCGACACCGGTGGCGCGGCCGTTCTCGATCAGCACGCGCGTGGTCAGCGCGTTGACCATCACCGTGAGATTGCGGCGCGCCAGTGCGGGCCGCAGATAGGCGACCGAGGCGCTGCAGCGGCGGCCGTTGCGGATGGTCGCCTGCATGCGGCTGAAGCCGTATTGCTCGGCGCCGTTATAATCGGGATTGACCGGATAGCCCGCCTGCCCTGCGGCTTCCAGATATGCATCGACCAGCGGATCGGTATAGCGCGACTTGCGCGTGGTTAGAGGGCCGCTGCCGCCGCGATATTCGGTCTCCCCGCCCTCCCAGCTTTCCTGCTTCTTGAAATAAGGCAGCACGTCGCCATACGACCAGCCCGGTGCGCCATTGGCATTCCAGCGATCGAAATCGCCGCGATGGCCGCGTACATAGGCCATCGCATTGACCGATGACGAACCGCCGATTACCTTGCCGCGCGCGACTTCCATCTTGCGGTTGCCCGCATGGGGTTCGGGCTCGGTGTCGTAATGCCAGTCGTGCCGGCGCTCCTTGTAGACCTTGCCCCATCCGAGCGGCAGCCTGAGCCAGAAATCATTGTCCCAGCCGCCCGCCTCCAGCAGCAGCACGCGGCAATCCCTGTCCTCGGTGAGGCGGCCTGCCAGCGTGCAGCCGGCCGAACCGGCGCCGACGATAATGTAGTCGTATTCTGTAGTGTTCATCGAACTCAGCCAGGACTTTCACATACAGCGCGGAAAGAAGCCGTCACCCTGAGGTGCGATCGCGCGTCCCGAAGGATGCGGACTCAGGGGCATGCAGAGCGCCCGGTCTCGCAATTCGAGACGCATTGCTACGAGATGCTCCGCAGGGTGGGCCTTCGGAATGGCCGACCGGCAATAACGTTATCAAGGCACATCGCCCCTCACGAGAATGCGCCGGTTTCGACGATGTCGACGCCATGCACACGGTCGACAAGATAGACGAGGCCGCGATCGTCCACCGTCACGTCGTTCGATGACGGCCGCTCGGCACCGGGCGCAGGTTCCGGCAGATAATGTCCGACCTCGCGCGGCGCATAGGGATCGGCGAAATCGACCAGCCGCAGCCCCTGCGCGAACCATGCAAACGGAATGACCGTGCCGTGAAAGCGCTCGGACGGCTGGTGGCATCCGGTCATTGGCGGCTGCGGCGCGCCGTCCACATCGAGGCCCGGCACCTGCCAGCTGGCGATGGAGACCGGCATCTGCTCGTTGGTGATGTCATACACCCAGGTGAAACTCGGCGCGGCCGGCCAGAGCTTGGCCACGTCTTCATCCGCGACCACAAGGATGTCGCGGCCGCGCAGCTTCTGCGGCATGCGCAGGCAGGTATGCGTCGGATGCGGATAGACCGGCGAGGTATTTACCCCGGAAATCGCCTTGGGCTTCGACATGTCGGAAATGTCGAGAATGAAGAAGCCATGATGCCAGTAGCTGACATATAGCCTGTCGCCGAAGCGCAGCGGATGGTGGCAGCGCGGCGCCACCCAATTGTCCCACGGATAATCCTCCCCGCCTCCGGTCCACTGGCCGGGAAGCCACCAGCGCCCGACTTCCTGCGGTTTCGCAGGATCGGCAAGGTCGAGGATCATCACGATATTTCCGACATAGCCTTCGGCGGTCGGCGAGATATAGGCGTAGCGGCCGTCGAAATCGAAACGATGTACGCCGCCGCCCTTGGTCAGCCATTTGGTGATCGGCTTCGGCGCGGAAGGTCTCGACACGTCATAGATCGCGAGCCCGCCGCCGAATTCGTCCGGCCCGGCCTTGTCGAAGCGCTCGTGGTTGACCAGCATGATGCCGTTCGAGACCCGCACCTTGTGCGAATGCCAGCCCTCTGGCACGTCGATGGTGGCCAGATGCTTCGGATTGGCGGGATCGGACACATCGACAATGGTGGTGCCGGAAGTCGGGCGCTGATGGCCGACATACATGATGCCGTTTTCGACCCAGACCTGCCCGCCGCCCGGACAATCGAAATGCGAAACAAGGGTGGTATTGGAACGGGACAGCACGAATCACCTGTACAATTGGAGTTGGCGACAATCGACCGCCGCCATAAGGAGGCGACGATCCCTTTTGCCATTCAATAACCGGTCAGGCCAGACGGACCACCTCGAAGCTGCATTATCGCGGTGCAGCAAATCGCATCCGCGACACGCCCACGGCCTCCCTCGTCCTCCGAGACGGTTGCTTCGCACCCTCCCCAGGATGAGGACGGATCGATGTGGCAAACGTGGACAACAAATCTTTCCGGAACTTCCTGTCTCGCTTGAGGTGCCATTCGCGGCTCATCGCCGCTTCGCGGGTCTCGAAGCTCTCCGAGTGCAACAGCACCCAGTTACGGCCGCGCGTCGTGCGTGCGCCGGTTCCGGCATTGTGCTGGGCCAGCCGGCGTTCGAGGTCGAGCGTCCAGCCGACATAGGAGACCGGCCCGCGCGGAGTTGTGGTGCCGAGGATGTAGACGAAGGGCATGGATGGCCTGAAACAACGACAGTGTCCAACTGCATTGTTAATCGATTCTTTGACCGAGCGCGGTGCCCAATCGGCCTCATCCTGAGGAGCATTGCGAAGCAATGCGTCTCGAAGGATGGGACCGCCCTCGTCCTTCGAGACGGCCGCTACGCGGCCTCCTCAGGATGAGGGCGGATTTTCGCCTACGCCGCGTTGCGCTCGCCGAGTTGTGGCAAGCCGATGATGCGGCGCGCTTCCGCAGGCGTTGCGGGTTCCATGCCGAATTCGCGGATGATGCGCACGATGCGCTCCACCAGTTCGACATTGTTGGCGAGCCGGCCCTTCGAGTAATAGAGATTGTCCTCGAGGCCCACGCGCACATGTCCGCCCAGCAGCAGCGACTGCACGGCGGCATTCAATTGCGCAATGCCGATGGCGCTGACATTGAAGATCGCACCTTCCGGCATGATCTCGACCATCTGCTGCAGCACCTTGGGCGTATAAGGCATCGCGCCCTGGAAGCCCTTGTGCACATTCAGCACGAAATTGACGAAATAAGGCTTGGTATCGAGCCCGGCATCCAGGCACGATTGCACGTCCTGCAACAGATGCGTCGGCGAAAACACTTCCCATTCCGGCTTGATGCCGCGCTTCTGCATCTCCGTCGCGAGATACTTGCATCGCTCCGGCGAGGTATTCATCAGGATTTCGCGGCCCTCGAAGGTCGCGATGATGGTGGTCGGATCGAGCGTGCACATCTCCGCGCCCGCCTCCATCCCCTTCAGCCGCTCCTCCCACATGATTTCCGGATAGCCGTTCGGCCCCTGACGCACCATGTCGCCATTGATGCCGCCGCCGGTCGAATTGTTGATGATGATGTCGCATTTCTCGCGGATGCGCGCATTGATGTCGCGATAAATGTCCGGATTGCAGGTGGCCAGATCGTCTGGGCGGCGCGCATGCACCGCAACGAGGCTCGCACCCGCATTGAAGCAGCGATACACGTCGTCGGCGATTTCCTGCGGCTGGGTCGGGAGATTGGGGTTCTGTTTCTTGCTCGCCATGCCGCCGGTGGGTGCGATGGTGACAATGACTTTCGGCGTGTCCATGAGCGTATCCCTCTCTTTTGAACTTTAACGATTGTGCCTGTGGGTGATGATTGTCTGTGCGGCTGCGCCGCATTTTTACCGAAACGTCTCGCGCAACACCTTGCGCAGAACCTTGCCGGCCGCATTCTTCGGCAGCGCATCGGCGACGAAAATCTGCTTCGGGCATTTATAGCCGGCGAGATTCTGTTTCGCGCGCGACAGAATATCGTCGGCGGAAGCTTCCGGCCGCCGCAGCACCACCGCCGCGACAACCTTCTGCACCCAGCGCGAATCGGGCAGATCGAACACCGCCACCTCGGCAATGTCTGGGTCCTGCAACAGGATGTCCTCGACCTCGCGCGGATAGACATTCTCGCCGCCGGTGACGATCATGTCGCTCTTGCGATCGAGGATATAGACATAGCCCTCGTCATCGATGCGGCCGAGGTCGCCGGTGCGCAGCCATCCGTCGCGCATGATCTGCGCGGTCGCCTCCGGATTTCTCCAGTAGCGCGCCATGGTCATCGGGCTGTTCACCTCGATCTCGCCGATGCCGGATCCGTCGCTGTTATCGGGATTCTCGGGCGATGCGATCCGCACGGAGACATTGCTTAATGCTCGCCCGCAGGCGAGCAGCAGATCTTCGCGCCCTGCCCGCGCTTTCACGTGATCCTCCGGCGTGAGGCATGTGACCATGCCGGCCTCGGTCGAGCCATAGCCCTGCGCAAAGTCGCAAGCGAAGGTGGCGGTGGCGCGCTTCAGCGTCTCTGTCGGCATCGACGACGCAGCATAGAACATCATCCGCAAGGCGGAGAGATCGTAATCGCCGATATCCGGCCGCTCCATCAATGTGTGGATCATGGTCGGCACCAGATGCGTATTGGTCACGCGATGCTGCGCCATCAGAGTCAGGACGCCCTGCGGATCGAATTGCGGCATGATAATCGTGGTACAGCCGGCGGCGAAGCTCGGAAACAGATGGTACCACATGCCGCCGACATGAAAGAACGGCATCGGCGCCAGCGTCACATCGTCCTCGGTGAGACCGAACATCTCATCGATGGCGCCCTTGCAGTTCAGCAGCAGACTGCGATGGATCAGTTCGGCGCCCTTCGGAATGCCGGTCGTGCCGCTGGTATAGAGGAGACAGGCGGTGTCGCCGGGCTGGACCTTCGCCGCGCTGGGCGTCTCTTCGGATTCGGCGAGCACAACCTCGTAATCCTCAAAGCCGTCGCTTGCGCCATCGAAGCCGATGAAATGCCGCACGAACGGCAATGCATCCCGCATCTCCGCAATGACCGGCGCAAAAGTCGCATCCGCGATCAGGGCGGCCGGCTGCGCATTGTCGAGCACGATCTGCAATTCACGCGGCGACAGCCGCCAGTTCAGCGGCAGCGCAATCAGCCCGCTCGCCGACACGCCATAGGCTTCCACATATTCGATACGGTTGCGCGACAGGATGCCGACGCGGTCGCCGGATTTCAGGCCGCGCGCCTGCAAGGCATGGTTGAGTCGCAGCACACGGCGGTAAAGTCCGTCAAAACTTTGCGACCGTCCGCCCGGCATGACGAAGGCCGTCTTGCCGCCATACCGCCCGGCATTATCGCGATAAACGTCGCCGATGACGTTGCGCGCGCGGTCTGCCACACGCCGCCTCCCTCTTTTCGTGTGCGGGTTTCATCCCGCATCCATACCGCTTAGTATGGACTTTTGCCAGACAGTTTGTCAATTTGGACAAGCGTTCAAAGACCGGGGTTTTGACATGCGGATTGTGATCGTGGGCGCCGGCCCGGCCGGGCTTTATCTCTCGCTTCTGCTCAAGCGGAGTGGCCTCGATATCGATCTGCAGGTGATCGAGCAAAATGCGCCCGATTCCACATTCGGATTCGGCGTCGTGTTCTCCGAGGATGCGCTGGAATTCCTGAAAGAGGACGACCCGGCCATCTTCAACGCCATCGCGCCGGATCTGGAACGCTGGCGCGGGATCGCCATCCACCACCGCGGCGAGCGCGTCATGCTGGACGGGATCGGCCTCACCGCCATCGGACGGCTGCACCTGCTCGGCCTGTTGCAGAAACAGGCGCTCGCGGAGGGCGTGCCGATCGCATTTAATCGTCCGGTCGCCGCTCTGTCCGAACTTGACGGGCCCGACATGATCGTCGGGGCGGATGGCGTGTCGTCTGTGGTACGCCGCTCCGACGAAGCCGCCTTCGGTGCCAGCGTCTCGTATCTGACGAACCGCTTCGCCTGGTTCGGGACGACGAAGGTGTTCGAAACCTTGAGCCAGACCTTCATCGAGACGCCGCACGGCCCGATCAATGCGCATCATTATCGCTACGCGCCGGACATGAGCACCTTCCTCGTCGAATGCACCGAAGCCACCTTTTTCGCATCCGGCTTTGACAGGATGAGCGAGGACGAGATGCGCGGCGTGCTGGAGCGGATTTTCGCGCAGACGCTGGATGGGCATCCGTTGATCTCCAACCGGTCGATCTGGCGACAATTTCCCATCGTGCATAACGAGCGCTGGTTCTCCGGCAACAAGGTCATTCTGGGCGACGCGCTGCATACGGCGCATTTTTCCATTGGCTCCGGCACGCGGCTGGCCATCGAGGATGCGATTGCGCTTGCCCGCGCCATCCGCACGCATCCGCGCGACGTGCCGGCGGCGCTTGCGACCTTCCAGGCGCAGCGCAAGCCGATCCTCGACAAGCTCGTCAAGGCCGCCAATGCGAGTGCGATCTGGTACGAGAATTTCGGGACACATATGGCGCTGCCGCCCTACGACTTTGCGATGTCGTATCTGTCGCGCACCGGCCGGATGGATATCGAACGCATTCGCAAGGTCGCACCGCAATTCGTGGCGGAATGGGAGAAGCGCCGGCAGCCGCCAGCGTGACAAATTACGGCCTCATGGTGAGGAGCATTGCGTAGCAATGCGTCTCGAACCATGCGGCCGCCCCATCTTTCGAGACGGCGCTTCGCGCTTCCTCAGGATGAGGGCGGACTATTGCGGCTTCAGCCCCATCCCGTTCGCGATCATGTTGCGCATGATCTGCGAGGTGCCGGCCACCACCGTGGCGATGCGGGAATCGCGGTAATGCCGCTGCATGGGATATTCCATGCTGTAGCCGTTGCCGCCGTAGATCTGCATCCCGAGATTGGCGACTTTCACATACACTTCCGAAGCGAACAGCTTGGCCATGTTGATTTCATTCATGGCGTTCATGCCCGCATCCACCATCCAGGCGGCGCGATACATCAGCGAGCGCGCGGCCTCCACCTCGGTCTGCATGTCGGCCAGCATATGCGCGATGGACTGAAAATTGCCGATCGGACGGCCGAACTGCTTACGCTCCTTGGCATAGTCGAGCGCGAGGTCCACCACGCCCTGCGCGGAGCCGACATCGCAGGCCGCAACCACGATGCGCTCGGTCTGCAGGCCGGACAGCAGGACCTCCCAGCCCTTGTTGACACCGCCGATCAGCTGGTCCTCGGGCACGCGCACATCGTTGAAGAATACCTCATAGGTGCCCATGCAATAGCGGCCGAGCATGTCGAGCTTGCGCATCTCTACGCCGGGGCGATCGTTCTCGACCAGAAAATACGACATGCCCTGCCGGTAATGCGCATCCATATCGGTGCGCACATAGGTGCAGATCACATTGTCCTTCGCGCCTGCGCCGGATTGCCAGACCTTCTGTCCGTTCAGCACCCAATGATCGCCGTCCTTGCGCGCTGTGGAACGGATCGCGCCGACATCGGAGCCGGCATCGGGCTCGGAGATCGAGATGGAGAACTTGATCTCGCCGTCGATCAGACGCGGAATCCATTTGCGCTTCTGTTCGTCGGTTGCCTTGCGCTCCACCGTCAGGCCGCAGAACAGGGCGCCGGCATAGGCCATGACCAGATCGGCGCTGGTTTTGCCGATCTCTTCCGTCACCAATGCGAGATCGAGCACACTACCGCCGGAACCGCCAAGCTCGTCCGGGAAGGGAAGTCCGAACAATCCGGCCTCGGTCCAGGCCTTGAACAATTCATGCGGATAGGCGCGCTCGCGGTCGAGTTTCGCGACATAATCGGGTGTCGCCACCCGCTCCATGAGCTTGCGCACGCTGTCGCGAAGTAGGATCTGCTCCTCGGTGAACGAAAAATCCACGTTCTGCTCCCGCGTTTGTTCTTGTCGTCCGCGCGGATGCGAGGACCCATATTCCAGAGCGGTCGGTATGGCCCCATTTTCGCGGGGACGACCGCATTGAACCCCTGATCAGTTCGCACTCTTGCCGAGATAGGTCGCCATGACCTTCGGGTCCTGCATCAGGTCGGCCGCCCTGCCCTGATGCACCACCTCGCCGGATTCCAGCACATAGCCGTAATCCGCGGTCTCCAGCGCCGCGCGCGCATTCTGCTCGACCAGCAGCATGGTCACGCCCTGTTCGCCGAGTTGCGTGATGATCTTGAAGATTTCCCGCACGATGATCGGCGCCAGCCCGAGGCTCGGTTCGTCCAGCATCAGCAGCTTTGGCCGCCCCATCAGCGCACGGCCCAGCGCCAGCATCTGCCGTTCGCCGCCGGACAATGTGCCGGCGAGTTGCTCGCGGCGCTCGTGCAGACGCGGAAACAGCGAATAGACCCGGTTCATGTCCTCTTTCACCTGCGCGGATTTGCGGCGGTGGACATAGGCGCCGAGCAGAAGATTGTCCGCCACCACCATGTCGGTGAACAATTCGCGCGTCTCAGGCACCAGAACGATACCGCGCTCGACCCGCGATTCGACTTCGCTGCGGGAGATTTCCGATCCGGCATAGGTGACGCTGCCGGTGAACGCCAATTGCCCGATCAGCGCCTTGAGCAGCGTCGTCTTGCCGGCGCCGTTCGGCCCGATCACCGTGACGATTTTA
>JAEVZN010000461.1 GCA_023392205.1 Pseudomonadota bacterium | reverse complement strand
TTGGGGCGTGGGGGGCGCGGGGCGGCCACCAGACCGGGGTCGAGTATGATCCCTCGCCAAAGCTGATGCGCTGTGCCGGCCCGCCATTGGCCGACATGACATATATCTGTTGCGAGCCACCGCGATCGGATTCGAAGCAGATCTGCGAGCCGTCCGGCGAATAGGACGGCGCGGTATCGATGGCGGGCGATTGCGTCAGCCGGGTGGTGGCCCGCGAGCGCAGATCCATCACGAACAGATTCGAATTCGAGCCCTGTTGCAGGCTCATGATCACGCGCTGTCCGTCCGGCGAGAATCGTGGCGAGAATGTCATGCCGGGAAAATTGCCGACCACTTCGCGCTGGTTGGTCTCGATGTTGAGCAGATAGACGCGCGGGTCGCCCTGCCCGAACGACATGTAGGTGATTTCCTGCGTGGACGGCGAAAAGCGCGGCGTCAGCACCAGGTCATCGCCGCGGGTCAGATAGCGTACATTGGCGCCGTCCTGGTCCATGAGCGCGAGTCGTTTGATGCGCCGTTCCTTGGGACCGCTTTCGTCGACGAACACGACGCGGGTATCGAAATATCCTTTCTCGCCGGTGAGACGCTCATAGATCGCATCCGAAATGATGTGGCCGATGCGCCGCCAATTGTCCGGCGAGGTGAAATATTGCTGACCGGCCTGCTGCTGACCGGCGAACACATCCCACAATCTGAATTCCGCACGCAGCCGTCCGTCGCCCTGACGCGTCACGCGGCCGGTCACCAGGGCCTGCGCATTGATCGCCCGCCAGTCCTGGAATTTCGGCACAGCATCCGGATTGGAGATACGCTCGATATAGGCCGCCGGATCGATCGGCGCGAACAGGCCCGAGCGGCGCAGATTGTTGGCGATGATGCCCGTCACATTTCGCGCGAATTCGCTGTCGGGCTGATTGGCCCCGACGAAATCCGGCAGCGCGATCGGCATCGGCTGGACGTTGCCTTGCGTGACATCGAGCTTGAGCTGGGTAAGCCCCGGACGGATACCGGCAAGGGCCGCAGCGGCCGTTCCGGCGCCGAGGGTCAGCAGCCGGCGGCGGTTCAACGCAGGCACGGGAAAATGCACGGGTGATTTCAACATCGGTCGGTCACATTCGGTTTGAGGGCGTCACCCACGATACATGTCGCGCGGATCGAACGTCACTTCGACATCCTGCCATATCTCGTATTTCGCAACCGGCATCTTGTAGGGCGCGCAGCGGCGAATAGCACGCCGCGCGGCCTCCGCCGCCACCTGGAATTGCGGATGGCTGCCCCGATTCATGACCTGCGGGTCGGCCGAGATAGTACCGTCGCGGTTGAGTTGCAGCCGGACCTGCACGATCAGATCGCGTGAATCCAGCGCGCCGGGCGGTGGATTCCAGCACGCCTGGATCTGCGCACGCAGCGCATCGATCTCGCTTTGCGACAGCGTTGCCGCCGAGCCGGTGGGTACGCCAAGCGAGGCCGTGCGGTTGATCGTCTCACCGGTCGCGGCCTGGCGTTGCGGGTCACGCTTGTCGAGCAAAGCCGAGATCTTCGAAGGATCGAATTTCGGCTGCGGCTTGGGCGGCGGCCGCTTCTGCGGCACCGGCACCGCTTGTGCCTGCTTTTTCTGCTCTTCCTTCTTCTTAGACTCGTCCTTTTTCAGTGCCTCGGCGATCGGATCGGTCTTGGGCTCGGGCGTGGGTTCCGGCTTGGCTTCGGCCTTGGGCGCCGGCTGCGGCGGCTCGGGCTTCGGATCGGGTTTGCGCTCCGGCTTTTCCTGCGGCACGGGCGGCGTGGGTTCGTTCTTGGTCGCCTCGATTTCCTTTTTTTCGGTGACCTTCTCGACCGGCTCGGGAGTCGGCTTCTTCTCGCCTTCCTTCTCGACCAGCGGCTTGGGCTCGTCCTGCTGCTTGGCGGTCTTCTGCCCCTGCGTCATCTGGGTGAATTCGGTGGTCGAGATGATGGCGACCGGCAGCGAATCCGACGGCGCCGATTCCAGCGGATTGGCGCCAATGGTCAGCGCCGCCCAGAGCAGGACGGAGACATGCGCAACGCTGGATATGGTCAGGCCTGTCCGCATTCGCCTTGAGTTACGTCCCCTGCTCGACCTCGGTCACCAGCGCCACACGGCGATAACCCGCAGCCGAGAGCCGCCCCATCACCCGCATCACCGTACCGTAATTCACCTCGCGGTCGCCACGCACATAAATACGCTCGTCGGTGCCGCCGCGCGCATCGGTGATGGCCTTGAGTTTCGCCACCAATTCGTCGACCGAGATCTCCGAATTCATCAGGTAGACTTCGCCCTTGGTATTCACCGTGACCGTCAGCGGTTCGCGGTCCTGATCGAGGCTCTTGGCTTGCGTCTGCGGCAGATCGATCTGCACGCCCACAGTCAGCATCGGCGCCGCGACCATGAAGATGATCAGCAGCACCAGCATGACGTCCACGAAAGGCGTGACGTTGATCTCGGCCATGACCGGCGCGCGCCGGGTCCGGCGCCGCCCACCGCTCACCCCCGCACTGCCACCGTTCATCCCCATCGCCGCAACCCCATCGCCCAATGCCCCCGGTTACGCGCCACGTTCGTCGATCTGGCGCGACAGGATTGCCGAAAACTCGTCGGCAAATCCTTCCAGGCGATGCGCCTGTTTGTTCACCTC
>JAEVZN010000362.1 GCA_023392205.1 Pseudomonadota bacterium | reverse complement strand
ACATGGAATTGTGCCTGACCCATCCCCAGTCCGGCTATTACGTCACCCGCGATCCGTTCGGCGCCACCGGCGATTTCACCACGGCGCCGGAAGTCAGCCAGATTTTCGGCGAACTGATCGGGCTGTGGGCGCTGTCCGTCTGGCAGATGCTGGACCAGCCCGCGCAAATCCGGCTGATCGAGCTCGGGCCCGGCCGTGGCACGATGATGCGCGATGCTTTGCGGGCGGCGAAAGTCTTGCCGAAATTCCGCACCGCGCTGTCCGTGCACATGGTCGACATCAGCCCCGCGCTCGAACAGGCGCAGCGCGCGATGCTGAGCGAGATCGACATCCCGGTCGCCTGGCATCGCGATCTCCTGGAGGTGCCGGAAGACGGCGCAGCGATCATTCTCGCGAACGAATATCTCGACGCATTGCCGGTCCATCAGATGGTGCGGCAGACGGGCGGATGGCATGAGCGGGTGATCGGCCTCGACGCCAACGGCAATTTCAAGCTCGGCGTGACACCCGATCCGGTGGCCCAGTTCGACCGGTTCCTTCCGAAGAAGATCAAGCACGCGCCCCCCGGTGCTGTCTTCGAGTGGCGCAACGATATTCATGTCCTCGACATCGCACGCCGGGTCAGACGTGGTGGGGCAGCGCTGTTGATCGATTACGGGCATCTCGAAAGCGACGTGGGTGAAACCCTGCAGGCGGTCAACGACCACGCCTTTTCCGATCCCATGTCGGCGCCCGGACTTGCCGACATCACCGCGCATGTGGATTTCGCGATGGCGGCACAGGCAGCGGAAAGTATCGGCGCTGCCGTACAGGGGCCGGTGACGCAGGCCCAATTCCTGAAAGACCTCGGCATCGAAGCACGCGCAGAGGCGCTGCGCCGCAATGCCACCCCTGAACAGGCTGCCGACCTTGCTGCGGCCGTCGCACGGCTGACCGAAAGCGGACGCACCGGAATGGGCGACATGTTCAAGGTCATGGCGATCTGCGATCCGAAGCTTGGACCATTGCCGGGCTTGCAGAAGCCATGATGCTGCATGCGCCATCGATGCAGGCGCTGCCGGGCCTGCGGCATGCATTTTTCACCCGCGAAGGCGGCGTCTCGGGCGGCATCTATGACAGCCTGAACAGCGGTCTCGGCTCCGGCGATGCGGCGGACAATGTCGCCGAAAACCGGTCGCGGATGGCGCAGGCTCTGGGCGTCGCACCCGACCGCTTTCTCACCGCCTATCAGATTCATTCTCCGAACGTGGTGGTGGCAGACGAGGCCTGGACATACGAGGCGCGACCGAAAGCCGATGCCATCGTCACGCGCGTGCCGGGTCTGGCCATCGGCGTCAGCACCGCGGATTGCGGACCGCTCCTGTTCGCGGATGCGCAGGCGCGCGTGATCGGCGCGGCGCATGCCGGATGGCGCGGTGCGTTCAGCGGTGTGATCGAGGCGACGGTGACGGCCATGGAGAGCCTCGGCGCAGAGCGCCGCCGCATCGTTGCCGCGCTGGGGCCGCTTATCCGCCAGCCCAGTTACGAAGTCGGCGAGGACTTTCGCGCCCAGTTTCTGCGCAGCGACGCGGCCTATGCGCGTTTTTTCGCAGCCGGACAGCGTGCGGGCCACGCGATGTTCGATCTGCCGGGCTTCATTGAGAGCCGTGTCGAGGCCGCCGGGATCGGCCGCTTTGAGGACATGCAGGTTTGCACCTACGAAAATCCCGACCGCTTCTACAGCTACCGGCGCTCGGTTCACCGTGGCGAGCCCGACTACGGGCGGCATGTGAACGCCATCGTCCTCACCGCCTGAGATCCCCCTCATGCTGGACCGGCGCGCCGATTTTCGTTAACCAATCAGGTGCCGGGCAGGGACCGTCAGAGTCCGAAAGCCGGTACGGGGGTTTCATGCAGCTTTGGACGGTACGCCTCGCAGGCGTCCTGGCGGCGGCATTGGCTGTCGCAGCCTGCAATACGACAGGCCAGTCGGGTGGGAGCCTGGCGCCCGGCCAGCGCACGACCGTGGCTTTCGACCGTATCGACGGTCCGCCGCCGGCGGTGTTCGAACGTTTCGTGACCAAATTGTCCGAGGCCGCCGAACAGCAGCAGGTCCCGGTTGTCACCCGCGAGGGCTTTGCTCCCTATCGGATCAGGGGCGCGATGGCCGTCTCGGTCCAGCGCGGACAGGCCCGTCTGGCCTGGGTCTGGGATGTTTACGATTCCAGTTCGGCGCGCGCATTCCGGCTGAGCGGCGAGGAAAAGATCGGCCGCGCCGGTCGCGATGCCTGGCAGGCGGTGAATGACGAGATCCTGACGCGCGTGGCCCGCACCGGCATGGAGCAGCTTGCAGTTTATTTCCGCAGCCCCGATGCGCCGGCTCCGGCGCCTGCCCCGGTGATCGAACCCGCGCCGGGTAATGCCGGGACAGCCGTCGCGGCCGCGGACGGTCGCGATGCCGAGAGCGGTCCTGGGCGGATGGCGCTTGCCGGCCCCGTCCGCTGAGACCGAGCGCCGACGGGTGATCGCGAAATTGGATCGGGAGAATGCAGCGCAGCGTATTGCGCCGTCTGCCCAGCGACGCTATCAGTCCGGCGCCGCCTGAGACCAAGCGAGGAGACGGATGGCGAAAAACGGAGCGATCAAGCTCGTCGCCGGCAATTCCAACCCTGCGCTTGCCGCCGAGATCTGTGCCTATCTGAAACTGCCCATCACCAAAGCGGTGGTGCGCCGGTTCGCGGATATGGAGATCTTCGTCGAGATTCAGGAGAATGTGCGCGGCGCGGATGTGTTCGTGGTGCAATCCACGTCCTTTCCCGCCAACGACCATCTGATGGAATTGCTGATTATCATCGACGCGCTGCGCCGCTCGTCGGCCCGGCGGATTACGGCGGTGGTGCCTTACTTCGGTTATGCCCGGCAGGACAGGAAGCCCGGCCCGCGCACGCCGATCTCCGCCAAGCTGGTCGCGAACCTGATCACCCATGCTGGCGCCGAC
>JAEVZN010000336.1 GCA_023392205.1 Pseudomonadota bacterium | reverse complement strand
TTTCTGCCTCGGTCGAGACCAAACAGAGAGTGAGACATGGCTCAAAAACCTGAACGAGACATCGAGAAGGATTATCCGCTCCCGGAATTTATCGACAAGCTGCGCCGGCTTGCCGACGCCTTGGAGAACGGGCATCGCTTCGAGATCCAGATAGCCGGCGAGCGAATATCCGTGCCGGTGCGCGCCACCTTCAACATCGAGCACGAAAGGGGAGATGGCGAGGAAGAGATCGAGTTTCAGGTCAAGTGGTCGTCGAAATGATTCGACCCTGCTTGTGGACCTTGCTGCGCGTGCCTGACGGACGACGGATTTTTTCCTTTCCGCAAGCGTAACAGCACGCTGCGGAAATTTCCCGTCTATAAAAGGGCGGCTCAAGCAAAGCGCTGGGCGCGTGCGAGCAGGTTCGACACCGATGAAACTGCCACCGGCCGCCGCGTGGTGAGCGGATGCCACGCTGGTTCAGGGGCGTTGTCATAGCATCGAGGGTGAACGCGCCCCCTGCTCTGATTGCAGCAATCAGCGGCAGGAGTTCGGCTGTGAAGCGATCCGCTGAGGCGATCTGTGCCTCCCGGCCCAGCCTTGCGGCCGCAGGAGCATTTGCCGGGTTACCTAGCCTGACGCCGGCAGAGCGCTTTGCGGCGAGTGCGGCCCGGGTCCGCTCGGAGATCAACCGTCGAGCCTCTTGTGCCAGTCGGCAGCATAATTCTCGACTACGCGCTGACTGCCGCGAGCAAATCGACCTCGATCAGGAAGTCCGGATGAGACAGCCGTGTGACACCAATCATGGTGCTGCCGGGCATGGCGTCAGTTTCGAAGAATTTCGGCGTGGTCGGATCGGTTGCGACCTTCAGATAGGCATCCACGTCGAGCACGAAAGTGCGGCGGTAGACAACGTCCGCAAACGTCGCCTCGACGGCGCGCAATTGCAGGTCCAGGTTACTCATGACGGCGAGATATTGCGCGCGCATGTCGCCCGGCGCGACACATCGGTAGTTTTCGTCCGAAGGCGTTTGACCCGCGATCAGAATGAGTTTCATCGGGCCTTCGAGCGTGGTCACGCGCGAGAAGCCCGGATGCCGGAAAACACCTTCGGGATTGACGATCGTCCTTTTCATCAACGCTGCGCGTCAAGGACGATATTTGCTTCCTTGGCGACGGTGCGCCATTTTGCGATCTCGCTGTTGATCTGTGCCTCGAATTGCGCCGGATCGCCGCCTGCCGGCACGAGCAGAAGATTGCGGAGGCTTTCAACGATCTTTGGATCGGCCAGCGCCTTGTCGATCTCCCTGGCGAGCAAATCGATAATCGGTTGGGGTGTGCCGGCCGGCGCGAGTACGCCATACCAAGTGTCGATGTCGAAGCCTGGCAAGCCTTGTTCTGCCACGGTGGGAACATCCGGGATGATTTCGGAGCGTTTGCCAGTTGTCACGCCGAGCAGCCTCAGCTTGTCACCGCGCACATGGGGCATCACAACGCTGCTGCCGAACATCAGCTCCACGTGGCCCGCCAGCAGATCGTTTGTCGCGGGTGCGCCGCCTTTGTAGGGAATGTGTACCATATCGATGTTGGCCATCGACTTCATGACCTCGGCCGACAGATGGAACGCGCTGCCCAGACTGGCCGACGCATAATTGAGCTTCTTTGGCGAAGCTTTCGCGAGCGCGATCAACTCTTGTACGTTGTTGGCTTTGACGTTCGGGTGAACGACAAGCAAGAGAGGGCCGCTGGCAACGCGGCTCACGGCGACAAAGTCTTTCACCGTATCATAGGGCAGCTTCTCATAGATGCTGGGATTGATCGAATGCTGTGAGGCGGTGAAAAGTAGAGTATAGCCGTCCGGTTCAGCGCGCGCGACCGCGTCGCTGCCGATGATCGAACCCGCACCCGGACGGAAATCCATCACGAATGGTTGGCCGAGCGCCGCGCTCAGTTTTTCCATGACGGGGCGCCCTACGACGTCCACAGGGCCGCCCGCCGGGAAGGGAACGATCACACGGACCGGCTTATTCGGATAGGGCGCCTGTGCGGATGCGGGTATTGTGGCAAATGCTATGAAGAAAGCGGCGATGAGTGTTAGCGTGGACTTGATCATGCCTGGTCTCCATCGGGGATGATTGCCCAGCAATCGAATTCGAGCTTCATTGTCGGAACGACGAAGCCGACCACCTGAACAGTGGTGCTGCAGGGAAGATTCTCACCGAAATATTCGTGCATTACCTCGTTGACGCTATCCTGATCCGTTATGTCCTTCAGGTAGCGCGTGATCTTGACGATGTGCTCGAACTTTCCGCCGGCGGTCTCAACCAAGTGCTTGAACTTGTTAAGCGCACGGCGGGCCTGCTCGGCCGCATCGTCCGGCAAATTCCATTCTTCCGGTACGTGCGGATGCTTGTGGACGGGTGGCATCGGACCCATACCCGAAATGATCAGCATGGTCGCACCGGGTAGCTTGAACTTCATGGCCGGGACGAAAGGCGTGTTGTGTTCGGCCATGGGCGGCCACGGGCGGATCACTTCACGTTGCATTGTCACTCCTGGATGGCGTTCGACGCAGAACAAGTCCGGCAAGAAGCCGGTCGCGAGGTTTCAGGTCGATTTTGAAGCCGGACAATCCGGCGCGCAATAGGCAGGTCGGCACGCCAGTGGTTTCAGCACGAATGCGGCGCACGTATTAGATGTCCGACGTCGGTGCCGCGGAACTATGTGCCTGAATGTCCCGCGCCGCCTTGTCGCCGCGAATGTTCGCCCCGGTCGGAGTCCAAGTGCAGACGCTCGCGCCGGGAGCCCACACGGTCTTGTATTGACCCGGCACGAAGAATTCGACGAAACGCAGTTCCTCCGCAGGATCGCTTTTCAGATAGTGCCGCTCACGATCGGGGTAATAGATCACGTCGCCCTCGCGAACCGCAAACGGTTCCTCGCTCGCGAAGCAAGTTCCGGCGCCTGCGAGCACGTACATGAAATGTGCGGCTCCTTCGTGATGATGGTTCGCAGCCTCCGTACCCGGCGGGTAGATAATCATTTCGCCCTTGATTGCCTTGGTTCCAAACAACTTGGGCGTGACCAGATAAATGCGTTTGCGAGCATCGTATTCGGATAACAAGAGCGGTTCGCGGGTCCAGTCAACGATCCGCAACGGCATAGCGGCCTTGTCGAAACCTGGATCGAAACGGGCGGCATCGGGAAGCACCGCGAAGAGAATGATCGCACCGGTTTCGCTTGCGATCTTCCCGGTAAATCCAGGCGGCAGAAACACGACTTGAGAGGAATCGATTGAACGCTGTGAGCCACCGTCGCTGAGCGTGAGGGCGCCCGACAAGACCTGAAACCAGGCGAGAGCAGCTTCATCGACGTTGAGCGGATAGGCAGAACCGGCATCAAAACAGAGACGTTCCAGCCCGAAATCAATGCCGGGCACGCGGCTCTCATCGAGTAGTGATTGACGAGCAACACCGTTCCCGATCACATCGGGAGGGACGGTCGACTGATGGAAACTCAAGGCCACGGCATATCCAATTCGCTCCGGCCTGCGGCGGAATGAGGCAGGTCCAAACCTGCCGAAATCTTAGAAATCCGGTGTATTGCTGTCAACGATGAGCCTGGATCGCGAGCGCGCAACGTCACCGCTGAGCGAGGCTAGTGCCCACTTTCGCGCAGGCAACACACTACTGCGACGGTCCGACGGGATCAGCTGGTCTTTTTTTGCAGAGTCGTGCGAAAGCACTCCGCGTTGCTAGCTAACGCCCGTCGACGTTCGCGCGATGCAAGCGCCGAAGTCGGTCTCAATCTAACTGACGACGGCAACCAAATAGCCAACCGACGGCATCAATGGCGACCGCAAAGCGCTGATTGGCTCACAAAACAGCATATTTCATGGGTGAACCGCCCCGGTTTTACCGGAGGCCGTTTTTGTCTGAGTCACGCTGCCATGACCGGCTCTTGGAGCATGGCGCAGTAGCTTGCCTCGGCTTCCGCTGCCGGGATGTCGCCGATGGGCTCCAGTAGCCGGCGATTGATGAACCAGTCGACCCAATCGAGCGTAGCGAACTCCACCGCTTCGAAGGAGCGCCACGGACCGCGTCGATGGATGACCTCGGCCTTGTAGAGGCCGTTGATCGTTTCGGCGAGCGCATTGTCGT
>JAEVZN010000300.1 GCA_023392205.1 Pseudomonadota bacterium | reverse complement strand
CGCTGCACCTTCATGCCCTCGCAGGAGACGATCAATCCATCCGCCTGCGTGCGCAAGTTTCCCATCGCGGAAAGATATCGCTTCGTCTGGATCTGGATGGGCGATCCCGCTTTGGCCGATTCGGCGCTCATTCCCGACATGCACTGGGTCAGCGATCCTGACTGGGCGGGCGAAGGACGGATGACACCGCTGGCCTGCAATTACCGGCTGGTGATCGACAATCTGATGGACCTGACGCACGAGACCTTCGTGCATGGCACATCGATCGGCAACAAGGCGGTGGCCGAAGCGCCTTTTGAAGTGACGCATGGCGATCGCACCGCGCAGGTGACACGCTGGATGCTGAACATCGATCCGCCGCCCTTCTGGGCCTTCCAGCTTGGCGCCACAGGACCGGTGAAGGTGGATCGCTGGCAATTCATCAATTTCGAGGCGCCGGCCGCCGTGGTGCTCGATGTCGGCGTGGCGCTGGCCGGCACCGGCGCGCAACAGGGCGACCGCTCGCAGGGCGTCACGGCGCGGATCTGTCATTTCATCACGCCGGAGACCGAGCGCAGTTCCTTCTTCTTCTGGGTGGTACGTAGGAATTACAAGCTCAACGACCAGCGCCTCACCACCGAAACGCGCGAGCGCAATGCCGCGATCATCGCCGAAGACGAGGATGTGCTGGTCTCGCAGCAGATCGCGATGGAGGAAAATCCGAATGCGATCTTCTACAATCTTAACATCGACGGCGGCGCGATGTGGGCGCGCCGCATCCTCGACGACATGATCAAGGCCGAAACGCAGCCTGCGATGCGGGCGGCGGAATAGCCGATTTTTGCGTCGTCCGAACTGAGAATTCAAAGCAAGAGCCAATGCCGCGGCGACGCCGCGCGCCACTCTCACTTGTCAGAGCTTCTATTGCGCGCACCGTGGAAAATACCGATCACAACGATTTCTTTCGTCTGCCGAGATATTCGATAGACGGCGATATAGGGCAGTCCGGGAATTACCCATTCCCGCGTTCCCGCCACAACGCCTTCGCGCGCCATGTCCGGAAAATCAGCGAGCCTTTCGATACTTGCTAGAATGCGACCTGTGACATCGGCCGCATTCAGCGGGTTATGCGCGACGATAAAGCGATAGATATCTTCGAGGTCGCTGACAGCGCGGTCGTCGAAAACGACCTTCATTCGCCGATTTGGGCCAGCCGGGCGCGCACATCATCCGGGGTCGACAGCTTTACGTCCGGATCCGCGAGCCGGCGTCGCACCTCGGCGATTTGTGCCTGAGACAATTGCAGAGAACCGGCATGATCGAGATACTCAAGCAGCGCCACACCGGCCGCATCCTGCTGGTTTTCCGGCAACGCCTTAGCCTGCTCGAACGCTTTCTGAAGCAGCTTGCTCATAGTTGAAAACCTAGCAGATGTTCGATGGCTCGTCACCGCTCAAGTCGGCCTCTGGATGTGGCTCTGACATGAGGCGCACGCGCCACTACCGCACCAGTTCCCGCATCGCGCTGTCCAGGCCGTCCAGTGTCAACGGATACATCCGCCCGCCCATAAGCTGCTTCATCATGCGGATCGACTGGGTGTAATCCCATTCGTTTTCAGGCACGGGGTTGAGCCATACGGCGGCCGGATAGGTGCGCGTGATGCGCTCCATCCAGATCTGCCCCGGCTCCTCGTTCATGTGCTCGACCGAACCGCCGGGCATCGCGATCTCGTAAGGGCTCATCGACGCATCGCCGATGAAAATCACTTTATAGTCGTGCGGGTATTTATGCATCACGTCGAAGGTCGGCGTTGTCTCGGTGAAACGCCGCCGGTTCTCTTTCCAGACGCGCTCATAGAGGCAATTGTGGAAGTAGAAATGCTCCATATGCTTGAACTCGGTGCGTGCAGCGGAAAACAATTCCTCCGTCACCTTGATGTGCCAGTCCATGGAGCCGCCGACATCGAAGAACAAGAGCACCTTCACCGCGTTGTGCCGCTCGGGCCGCATGTGGATGTCGAGATAGCCCTTGTGGGCGGTGCCCTTGATTGTGCCGTCGAGATCGAGTTCGTCGGCCGAGCCGGTGCGCGCGAATTTGCGCAGTCGCCGCAGCGCGACCTTGATGTTGCGGGTGCCGATCTCGACATCGTCGTCGAAATCCTTGAACTCGCGTTTGTCCCACACCTTGACCGCGCGCCGATGCCTGCTTTCGCCGCCGATGCGGATGCCTTCGGGATGGTAGCCTGAATTTCCGAACGGCGACGTGCCGCCGGTGCCGATCCACTTGCTCCCGCCCTGATGGCGGCCCTTCTGCTCGGCCAGCCGCTGCCGCAGCGTCTCCATCAGCTTGTCGAGCCCGCCCAGGGCCTCGATCTGCTTCTTCTCTTCTTCGGTCAGATATTTTTCGGTCAGCTTCTTCAGCCATTCGGCCGGGATCTCGGCGGTCAGCGCCTCTTCCATCAGGTCGAGGCCCTTGAAGACATGACCGAATACGCGATCGAACTTGTCGATATTGCGCTCGTCCTTCACCAGCGTCGCGCGCGACAGGTAATAGAAATCCTCGACGCGGCGCGATGCCAGATCCTGGTCCATCGCCTCCATCAGCGTCAGATATTCGCGCAGCGAGACCGGCAGCCCGGCCGATTTCAGTTCGGCGAAGAAGGTGACAAGCATCGCTCAGTCCCGCATCCGAAAAACGATGCGGCGAACAAAGTCCGGGATCGCGGCGGCGTCAAGGCTGCGGCCCTAAGCCCTGCCGAAATGGCGGCCTACAGGGTGCCGGCGGCCTGACGGGACATTCCGCGCAGGCCGGATGCGCGCTGGCCCTGCTTGTCGGTTGCGGCGCGCAGGGGCGCGACATTGTCCAGGAACATCCGCGCGGCACGCTCCCAGGTCATGGTCTGTGCGAAGCGGAGGCAAGCCTTGCGATCGATGCTCAGCGCCCGCAGGCAGGCCGCGCGCAGTTCATGGTCGAGCACGCCGACGGGCGCGTCGCCGATCACATCCAGCGGACCGGGCACCGGATAGGCCGCCACGGGCACACCGCAGGCCAAGGCCTCCAGCATCACCAGTCCGAATGTATCGGTGCGGCTCGGAAACACGAAGACATCGGCCGCCGCATAGATCGCGGCGAGTTCCTCGCGCTGGCGTGCGCCCATGAACATTGCATCGGGAAATTTCGCGCCGAGTTCGGCGCGCGCCGGGCCGTCGCCGACCACCACCTTGGTGCCGGGCAGATCGAGCGACAGGAAGGCTTCAACATTCTTCTCGACCGCCAACCGCCCCACGGTAAGGAAAATCGGGCGGGCGACATCAAGTGCGGCGGCATTCGCCGGCCTGAACAATGTCGTATCGACCCCGCGCGGCCACAGCACCGGGTTGTGGAAGCCGCGTGACGTCAGTTCATCGATCAGCGATGGCGTAGAGACCATGACCGCTTCGGCGCGGCCGTGAAATCTGCGCAGCCAGTTCCAGACCCAGCTTTCCGGCACCGGGGCGCGCGCAGTCACATAATCCGGCAGCCGCGTATGGAAACTTGTGGTGAAGGGCAGATTGCCCCGGATGCAATAGCGGCGCACCGCATGGCCGAGCGTGCCTTCGGTGGCGATATGGATCGCGTCCGGCTTCAGACTTTCGATGCGGCTGGCGATGGTCCAGGGCGTAGCCAGCGCGCAACGAATATCGGGATAGGTCGGCAGTGGGAAACTGCGCAGCCCCTCGCCGGTCAGGAACACGATTTCCGCCCCGAGTGCGGGTGCGGTCGCCGCAAGTGTGGTCAAAGTGCGGACGACGCCATTGACCTGCGGATGCCAGGCATCCGTTGCGATCATCACGCGCATCGGCTAGGCCCCCGCGCGGAGAGATCAGGACCGCCAATGAGAGCCCCCGGACAACGGCCGGAAATCACGTTACCGATCGCGCAGCACCTGTACCCGTTACGGGACAAGTGCGCGTTGCAGAAGAATCGTTGCCATTGCATGGGCGCAAAATGCAGCGCGCATGTCTCAGTTTTACGACGCCGCCGGAATTGGTTGTCGCGCGCCGTTAGAAATCTGTCGTCATTGCCGGAGATGGTCCGCGCAAACGACTCACACCGGCCTCACCAATGCCGCTGACGCAGGACATTGCATCGATGATCGGACGCCGACCGGCCGGACATTGAATGCGCAACGCTCTGACCCTGGGATTTAGGAACCTGACGCGCTTTCTGCGGGAGCGGGTCGGCTGGCACCGGCTGGGCTTCTTCGCAAGCCTGGTGGTGTTGTGCCTTGCCGGCCTCACGCTGTATCGCATGCTGCGCAATATCGAGCCCGGCCGCGTTGTGACTGCGATTGCCGAGATGCCGGCAAGCCATATCGCCATCGCCGCGGCGCTCGTCGCCTGCGCGTATTTCACGCTCACCTTCTACGACTTCTTCGCATTGCGCACGATCGGCGCCCGGCATGTGCCTTACCGGGTGGCGGCCATGTCCGCCTTCACCAGCTATTCGATCGGGCACAATCTCGGCGCCACGGTCTTTACCGGCGGCGCGATCCGCTACCGCATCTATTCGGGATGGAATCTGACCCTGGTGGATGTCGCGAAGATCGCCTTTGTCACCGGCCTGACCTTCTGGCTCGGCAACGCCTTCATGCTCGGTATCGGTCTGGTTTGGGTGCCGGAGGCCGCCACCGCCATCGATCATCTGCCGCCCTGGATCAACCGGCTGATCGGGCTCGCCGGCCTCACCGTCATCTGCCTGTATCTGCTCTGGCTGACCGGCGGCCCGCGTCGTATCGGGATCAAGGGCGTGGTGCTCACACTTCCGAGTGCGCGGCTGACCTTCGTGCAGATCCTGATAGGGATTGCCGATCTCAGTCTGGCGGCGCTGGCGATGTATATGCTGCTGCCCGCCTTCCCGCCGGCAGATTTGATGCCCTTCATCGTGGTATTCGTGCTGGCCACCCTGCTCGGCTTCATCAGTCACACGCCGGGGGCGCTGGGCGTCTTCGACGCCGCCATTCTGGTGGCGCTGTCGCAATTTGCGCGCGAGGATTTGCTCGCCACGCTGCTGGTCTACCGCTTCCTCTATTACATCGTGCCGTTCGGATTTGCCCTGTGCCTGATCGCGGGCCGCGAAGTCTGGATGGCCGCGCGCCGCGAAAAGCCGCTGTCGGTGCAGGTGCCGGAGATTCCTGACGCGGGCCTCCCAATGGCCGCCCTGAAGCCCTCTCCGCCGCCCTGTTCGGGGCACCGGCCGAACAATTAAGCGGCGCGACAGCGTTCCCATATTTCCGCCCAATGCTTCATGCTAGTCCACGGGCCTTGCAAGCCTTGTGGATCATCATGCGCTTTTCCTATGTTGCCGTAATCGCTGGCTTTTTGTCGTTGCTGGCGTCTGCTTCGGCGGACGCGCAGCTCGGGCTGCCGCCGGCACCGCTGCAATTGCCCTCGCAAAGCCTGACACCGGGCAACAATGCCGCAGGTCCGATCCGCATCGAATGGGAGGTGCGCAACCGTTTCCGCATGTTCCGCAACGAGGCGGATTTCCGCCGTCATGTGGCGGCCTATCGCGGGGACGGCGTACTGGCCTCCGAACAGCGGCTGGCGCGCGCGACCGACGGCCGCGGCTGGGCCCGCGACATGGTCGACAATCTGTGCGTGGACCATACCGGGCGGCTGCCGGAAAGCTGTCTGCGCGACGGCCAGAAGGAAAACTATCTGAGCCCCGCCGATCATCCGATCATCGCGCGCGCCGTGGGTGGCGTGCCGCCGGACTCCATGTGCGCCTGGGCCTTCGATGACGGGCTCTCCGAGCCGGGCCAAGCCGTCACCCGCTGTGACGAAGATGTCCGCATCCGCGTCAAGCGCGGCGTCACCACCATCGCCACCGTCGATGTTGGCCTGCCGGACGGCACCGCGCAACGTGTGATCTCGGACATCGCGGTGCAGGACTTCCTGATCGCCGGCATGGGCGATTCCATCGCCGCGGGTGAAGGCAATCCCGACCGCCCGATCGCGCTGGACGACGGCGGCTTCTGTTTCCGGCGCTTCCTCGCCGGCAGCACCAGCGAATATTTCCGGCCCGGCCGCGCGGGCTTCAAGGGCAGTCGCGCCTGCGATCCGGCGCTGGCCTCCGGTAGCGGCAATACATCGGCCGACTGGGCGAAACTCAATGCGCGCTGGTGGAATGCCGCCTGCCATCGCTCGCTGTATGGCTATCAGGTCCGCGCGGCGCTGGCGCTGGCAATCGAGAATCCGCAGATTGCCGTCACCTTCCTGCCGCTGGCCTGCACCGGCTCGACCATCGATACCGGCTTCTTCGGCTCGATCCGGGCGCGCGAATGTCCGCCCACCGGGAATTGCCCGGCCAATACGCCCGGACAACTCAACCGCCTCAAGGAGGCCCTCGACCTGGCGCAAAAGACCGACAAGGAGCGCAAGCTCGACGCGATCCTGCTCACCATCGGCGCCAACGACATCCAGTTTTCCGGGCTTGTCGCCGATGTGATCGTCGAATCCTCGACCGAACGCACCCTGTTCGACAAGGGCGGCATGATCACCAGCGCCGCCGATGCGCAGCGGCTTCTGGAACGCGATCTGCCGCGCGATTTCGGCCGTTTGCGCACGGCGCTCAAGCCGCTGCTGGGCGGCAATCTTTCACGCATCGCCTTTGTCTCCTACGGCAATCCCGCGCTGGTGAATGGCGCACAGGCCTGTCCGGGCGGTCGCGCCGGCTTCGACGTGCATCCGGCCTTCAATGTCGATCCGAAGCGCGTGCGCGAAGTGGCCGAATTCGTCGAGCGGCGCTTCCTGCCGCGATTGCGTTCGCTGGTCACATGCGAAGCGCCTGGCGCCTGCACCGATCCGGTCAAGGACCGCATGCAGCATGTGGATTCGCACCAGATGGAGTTTTCCTATCGCGGCTTCTGCGCGCGCGCGCCGAACGATCCGCCCTTCGACCGCGAATGCTTCATGGAGAGCGGCGAGAGTTTCGAAAGCAATCCGGCAATAGCCGCGAGCGATCCGCTTCGCTGCAACCTGCGCGCCCGCGATTTCCGGCCCTATGCCTCGCGCGCGCGCTGGATCAGGACCGCAAACGACAGCTATTTTACAGCGATGACATTCCCGGAAGGCATTTCAACCGCCCTGCAGCCGAGCGACCTGCATGACGCGACCTGGGGCGCGACCAGCGCGGTCTATGGCGGCGCGATCCATCCGAGTGCCGAAGGCCACGCGGCGATGGCGGATGCAGCCTTGCCGGTGTTGCGCAGCATCCTGAATGTGCAGACGCCGCAGCAGATTCATGCCGAGCCGCTGGCGCCGCTGCAATTGCCGCCGGCCACAACGCGTTGACGGCAGCGGCGCTCTACGCGACGCCGAGCTTCTTCTGCAGGCTGGTGGACGAGGTCGTGTACTGGAAGGTGAGCTTCTTGTCCGGATAGACATAGCGGTGGATTTTCTGCGCCGCCAGCGCGCCTTCATGGAAGCCGCACAGGATCAGCTTCAGCTTGCCAGGATAGGTGTTGATATCGCCGATGGCGAAGATGCCCTTCTCGCTGGTCTCGAAGCTTTCCGTTTCGACATCGATCAGGTTGTCGGTCAGCTTCAGTCCCCAATCGGCGACCGGACCGAGCTTCATGGTCAGTCCGAAGAACGGCAGGATGGCATCGCAGGCGATCTCGAAATTCGAGCCGTCGTTGCGCTTGACGATCGCCTTCTCGACCTGCCCGTCATTGCCTTCGAGCGAGGTGACCTGACCGAGCACGAAGTCGATCTTCCCCTCGCCGACCAGCGCCATCATCTTGTTGACGCTGTCGGGCGCGGCGCGGAATTCCTGCCGGCGATGCAACAGCGTGAGATGGCTCGCAATCGGTGCAAGATTGAGAGTCCAGTCGAGCGCGGAATCGCCACCGCCGGCCACCAGCAGGCGCTTGCCGCGAAACTGCTCCATCTGCCGCACTGCGTAATAGACCGACTTCGCCTCATAGGCGTCGATGCCTGGAATCGGCGGACGCTTGGGCTGAAACGATCCGCCACCCGCGGCCACGATCACCACGGTCGCCTCGAACACCTTGCCGGTATCGGTGGTAACCCGGAAAAGCGGATCGCCGATCTTTTCGATGGTCTGCACCATCTCGCCGAAATGATATTGCGGTCCGAACGGCTTGATCTGTTCCAGCAATCCCTTGGTCAGGCCGTCCCCGGTGACCATCGGAATGCCGGGAATATCGTAGATCGGCTTTTCCGGATACAGCTCCGCGCACTGGCCGCCGGGCTTGTCGAGGATGTCGATCAGGTGACACTTGATGTCGAGCAGGCCGAGTTCGAACACCGCGAATAATCCGCAAGGGCCGGCCCCGATGATCAGCGCGTCGGTCTTGATGGGGGTGGCGGTCGTATCCAGCATGTTGTCTACCTGCCCTGGTAACTCGGTGTACGGACCAGAATTCCGTCCAGCGCCTCGCTCATGACGATCTGGCAAGACAGCCGCGAATTCGGCCGGACATCATAGGCATTATCGAGCTGCTCGTCTTCCTCCAGCGAACGCTCGCCGGTCTTTTCGACCCAGGCCTCGTCCACATAGACATGGCAGGTCGCGCAGGTGCAGGAGCCGCCGCATTCGGCGACGATGCCGGACACCCCGCCGCGCATCGCGGCTTCCATCGCCGTTTCGCCGGTCTCGGCGTCGACTTCGTGAACGGTACCGTCGTGTTCGATGAATGTGATTTTGGGCATGTCGGTTCGGGATGGAGGATTTGGAGGATATCTGGGGACTGGCGATGACAGGAGAAACGGGTTGTAGCGAACGGCCCGGTTCAGGTCATTGGCGCGCGGTGGCTATGGCCGTTCCGCACCACGATTTCCCGGAAACGGACCAAAGGCGCGACGGCAGGCTCAAGCCTGGCGTTCGGGGGTGCGCACGATCAGGCCGTCCAGCGCATCCGTGACCTTGATCTGGCAGGACAGGCGGGAATTCGGTTTCACCTCGAAGCCGAAATCGAGCATGTCCTCTTCCATCGGCGAGGGCGCGCCGACGATCTCTGTCCAGGCTTCGTCCACATAGACGTGGCAGGTGGCGCAGGCGCAGGCGCCGCCGCATTCGGCCTCGATGCCGGGAATGGAATTGCGGATCGCATTCTCCATGACGGTGGAGCCGGTTTCAGCCTCCACGTCGCGGCTTTTGCCCTCATGATCGATAAACGTAATCTTCGCCATCGCGGCTCTTGACCTGCAAGATAAGGGGAAAGATGGCCGAATGGCCGGTGCGGGCCGCTATATAACGCATCGTCAGAATATTTCCAGAAAGGAGCGTAGGCCGGTTGCCCACCGGCGGCAGCCGACTTCGTCTGCAACTGGATTTGGTCGCTGGAGCTAAGTGCGCCCGGACGTGTCGGGTCCGGTATGCGCCAGTCAGGCGTGATCGGACTCGATCAGTTCGCCGATTTCCGCCCGCGCAGCCGCCACCGCCACGTCGAGCCGCGCCAGCGCCTCGGGCAGATTGTCATGTGCGTCCTGCGAACTGATTTCGACGGCCTCAGCCGCCTCGGCGACGGCCCAGGCTCCGATCCCGCGCGCCGAACCCTTGAGGGTGTGCGCGGAAGCACCCGCGACTCTGGCATCCGAGAGCGGCATGCGCTCGCGCAAAAGTTCCGCCTGCCGGCAGAACAAACCCAGCACTTCACGCTCAAGGGCACGGTCGCCCCACGTCATGCGGGCCAGGTGTCCAACATCGATCGGCCGCTCCGCTGGAACCAGCGGGGGCGATTCAACGGTCCGCAGGACCGCCTGGGTCAATTCGACCATGTAAGCCTCCCGGAGCTCTTATGGCTCCTACCAAGCGATTTTGACCGGTCACCGACCAAAGATGGGTAAAACTAAGCCCGCAACTCCCTTTCCGCGCGGGCCATTCCGGTGCAACAGTTAACAAAATCCTGTGAGCGGACGTTTGTTCCGCCACCGAATTGCCGCGGGATGTGATGAAGTCCGCAAGCGGCACGTTAACGATGATTAAAAAGGTCTTAAAAACCGAGGTTTTATTCGGTCCTGCAAGCCGTTAGGATGGCGGCGCGGCTAAAAATGTTCCGACGGGGGGCCATCGGCATGCAACCGGACCCGGTTGCATGGCTCCTCACGGATGCTCCGTCCGGATGCCACACAGCATTCGGATGTTTTTGTCAGTTGTGTAAGTGAGGCGGCGATGGCGAATAACCCGAAGAAGGCACAGGACGCGACCGAAGCCGCGATGTCGGCAATCCAGGAAGCGCTCAATGTTCGCGACCGGGAGATGAAAGTTCGCGATCAGTCGAGAGCCGCCGCCCCCGCCGCGCCCGAGCCCCGCCGCAATCTGCCGGAGCGCGACCTGCGACAATCCGCGCCCGAACCTCGCGCATCGGCTCCGGAGCCGCGC
>JAEVZN010000292.1 GCA_023392205.1 Pseudomonadota bacterium | reverse complement strand
GACCAGGTGCGCAAGAAGGGCATCGGCGTCGTGTTGATCACCCACAATGTGCGCCATGCCATGGCGGTCGGCGACCGGTTCACCGTTCTCAATCGCGGCCAGACGCTCGGCACGGCGAAACGCGGCGAGATCACGACCGAAGAATTGCAGGACCTGATGGCGGGCGGCGCCGAACTTGCGGAGCTGGAGGGCTCGCTGGGCGGGACGGTCTAGGGCTTACCCGCCTGAAAGCATGGATGAAAAACCGGATGGGGACGCGGGTCGCGTCCCCCGTTTTGCGAGCAAAAAGCAGATGACACTATCTTTCGCCCTTCTTGGCGCCGGCCGCATCGGCAAGGTCCATGCGCGTGCCGTCGCCTCCAACCACAAGGCGCGGCTCGTCGCCGTCGCCGACGCCTTTGCCGACGTCGCCCAGGAGCTCGCCGCGATCTACGGTGCGACGGTGAAAACCATCGACGAGATCGAACGGGCGGACGATGTCGATGCCGTCATCATCTGCACGCCGACCGACACGCATGCCGACCTGATCGAGCGGTTCGCGCGCGCCGGCAAGGCCGTGTTCTGCGAAAAGCCGGTCGATCTCGACATCGGCCGCGTGGAGCAATGCCTGTCGGTGGTGGAGCAGACCGGCGCCACGCTGATGGTCGGTTTCAACCGGCGCTTCGACCCGCATTTCAGGGCTGTCCGGCAGGCGATCGATGATGGCGCGGTCGGAGCTGTGGAGATGGTGACGATTACGTCGCGCGACCCCGGGCTGCCGCCGTTGGACTACATCCCGCGTTCGGGCGGCATCTTCCGCGACATGACGATCCACGATTTCGACATGGCGCGCTTCCTGCTGGGCGAGGAGCCGGTGACGGTGAGCGCCAGCGCCTCCGTGCTGGTCGATGAAAGGGTGGGCGAGCTCGGCGACTATGACAGCGTCAGCGTGATCCTGACGACGGCCTCCGGTCGCCAGTGCACGATCTCCAATTCACGCCGCGCGACCTATGGATATGACCAGCGCATTGAGGTGCTCGGCTCGAAGGGTATGGTGGCTGCCGAAAACCAGCGTCCGGTGTCCATCGAAGTCGCAAATGCCGGCGGTTATACGCGCCCGCCGCTGCACGATTTCTTCATGACCCGTTACACCGAGGCCTACGCCAACGAGATCGCGGCCTTCATTGCGGCCGTTACGGAAGGCAAGGCGCCTTCGCCGAGCGGGGCGGACGGGCTTGCGGCGCTGCGGCTCGCGGACGCGGCGCTGACCTCGGCCATGGAAGGCCGCGTGGTCCGGCTGTAGCCGTGTGGTCCCGCCGGTCTATGCGGCGGGGTCGGCGACGTCGATCCAGCGCCGTTCGGCATGCGAGCGGGCCATTGCATGCACGGTACGCTCGATCTCCAGCCCGGCGTCGAAATCGATGATGCGGGCATCCGCGCCGGAAAGGCACGTGATCAACTCGTGGCATTCGATGGTCTTGAGATCGTTGAACCCCAGTCCATGGCCCGGCGCGGGAATGAAGCGGCCATAGGGTTCGTGGCGGGGCGCGCTGAGGATGGTGCGGAAGCCCTGTTCGCCGGCAGGATCGGCGGTGAGATAGAGCTGCACCTCGTTGAAGCGCTCCTGATCGAACAGGATGGTGCCCTTCGAGCCGAAGATCTGGATCGCGAGGCGGCCCTTGCGGCCCCATGCCGAACGGCTGACCTGCAAGGTGGCCGGGATGCCGCTTTCGAGCTGCATCAGCGCGGAGGCGATGTCGTGGGTTTCGACGTCGCGCCGCCCGCCGCTCTGCACCGGCCGGTCTGGATAGGGCATCGACATGTCGCAGACCACGTGCGCGACGCGGCCGAACAGGACCGAAACGATGGAGAGCGGATGCACCGCGAAATCGTCGAGCGCGCCGTAGCCGGACCTGGCTTCGTGTTTCCAGAAGAACATGGCTTCGGGATCGGCCATGAAGTCTTCGTCCATCTCGATGCGCAACTGGGCGATGGTGCCGATCGCGCCGTCGGCGAGCAGGCGACTTATGTGCCGCATCGCGGGGCTCTGGATGTAGTTGTAGCCAAGCACGGCAACCTTGCCGCTCGCCCGCGCGGTTTGCGTCATGCGTTCGGCATCCGCGAAGGCGGGCGCCATCGGTTTCTCGCACCAGACATGCTTGCCGGCTTCGAGGGCCGCGATTACCATTTCGGGATGGAATTCATTGGGTGCGGCTATCGACACGACATCGACCTGCGGATCGGCTACGACGGTGCGCCAGTCATCCGTCGACCCGGCAAATCCGAACTCGTCGGCGCGCCGCCGTGCCATATCGGCATCGACCTCGGCGAGATGGGCAAGGGTGATTGCCGGCATGTCGGGAAAGACGGTACCGACCGCCTTCCAGGCGAGCGTGTGGCATTTGCCCATGAAACCGGTGCCGATCAGGCCCACGCCGATATTCGCAACCATGCTCTCTCCCATCGCTTGGCAAGCCGATGCGAATGATTTAGTCTATTTCCATCAAAAATGGAACGTTAAGTACATTGG
>JAEVZN010000214.1 GCA_023392205.1 Pseudomonadota bacterium | reverse complement strand
TTGCCAGACTCGGTATCGGCCGCAAATTCCAGAAGCCGACCGTCTTCGAGATGCACACGGTTGAAGACAATCTGCTCCTTGCCCTGAAAAGCGACCGTACCGCGCGCGCGGCGATCCGCTGGCGTCCGAATGCGCCGGATACTTCGCGCATCGACGGAATCCTCAACACGATCCGGCTGACGCCGGCCCGCGCGCGGCTGGCGGGCTCGCTGTCGCATGGCCAGAAACAATGGTTGGAAATCGGCATGCTGCTGGCGCAGGAGCCGAAGCTCCTGCTGGTCGACGAGCCGGTGGCCGGTATGACCGATGCGGAAACCCAGCAGACCGCCGAACTTCTGAAGGAAATCAATCAGGACAAGAGCGTGATCGTGGTCGAGCACGACATGCATTTCGTGCGCGAACTCGGCGTCAAGGTCACCTGCCTGCACGAAGGCTCTGTGCTGGCGGAGGGTTCGATTGATCAGGTTTCCACCAACGAACGGGTGGTCGAGGTGTATCTGGGGCGGTGAGCATGGCCCGATCCTTGGAGACGCGCGCTGCGTGTGCTCCTCAGGATGAGGGCTTTACTGTCGCCTCATCCTGAGGAGGCCAGAAGGGCCGTCTCGAAGGATGCGGCGACGAGAGGAACACGATGCTGAACGTGAAATCCATCGACCTGCATTACGGCGCGGCACAGGCCCTGCGCGGCGTGTCGCTGATCGCGCGGCCGGGCGAAGTGACCTGCGTGCTCGGGCGTAACGGTGTCGGCAAGACCAGCCTGCTGCGCGCCATCGTCGGTCAGCAGGCCGTCAGCCGCGGCGAGATCGAATGGGACGGTCACAGCATCAACGATCTGCGGCCCTATCAGCGGGCGCGGTCGGGCATCGCCATCGTGCCGCAGGGTCGCGAAATCTTTCCGCTGCTCACGGTGGAGGAAAATTTGAAAACCGGATTCGCCCCGCTGCCGCGCAGCGAGCGCAATATTCCCGATGACGTGTTCTCGCTGTTTCCCGTTCTTCAAACGATGCTCGGGCGGCGCGGCGGCGATCTCTCCGGCGGCCAGCAGCAGCAGCTAGCAATAGGCCGGGCGATGGTGATGCGGCCCAAACTCCTCCTCCTGGACGAGCCGACCGAAGGCATCCAGCCATCCATCATCAAGGATATCGGCCGCGCCATTTCCTATCTGCGGGGCCTGGGTGAAATGGCGATTGTGCTGGTCGAACAATATTACGATTTCGCCCGCGAACTCGGCGACCGCTTCGTGGCCATGGATCGTGGATCGGTGGTCTATGCTTCGGCCAAGGACGACCTCGACGAAACTTCGCTGAAGCGGGCGCTGGCGCTGTGACGCGGCGGGTCTGATCCTGTGGTAAGGGTGTCGCGATGAGTCCCGCAGACCCGATCCCCGCGCCCGAGGCCGCACAGATTTTCCGCGAAAACCGTGCGCAGGGGCATGTCGACCTGTCGGTCCGGGTGCAGGGCGGTCGCACCCGTCGGGAGAGTGTCGCGGAATCCGGATCCTACCGCATCCGCTTTCCCAACATGTCAGGCGCGGAGGCCGAGGCCGTGATCGTCAACACGGCCGGCGGCGTTGCGGGCGGAGACACATTCTCCGTTGCAATTTCCGTCGGCGAGGGCGCCAGCCTCGCCGTGACCACGGCGGCGGCGGAAAAGGTCTATCGCGCGCTCGATCGCGAGAGCCGTATGGACGTGCGGTTGAAAGTGGCGGGCGGTGGCGCGCTGCGCTGGGTGCCGCAGGAGACGATTTTGTTCGACGCCGCGGACTTGCATCGCCGCATCGATGTCGAGCTGGCAGATAACGCCGCGCTCGTCATGGCCGAGCTCGTGATCTTCGGCCGCACTGCCATGAATGAGACCATGCGGGGCGGTGCGTGGACCGATCAGTGGCGCATCCGCCGCGACGGCCGACTGGTCTTTGCCGAGACCGTGCGCTTGCATGGCGATATCGGGACCCTGCTCGCGCAGCCGGCGGCAGGCGGCGGCGCGGTGGCGCTGGCCACGATGATCATCGCTCCCGGCGATGAAACCCTCGCCGGGCGCCTGCGCGATCATCTCGCCAGTTGCCGCTGCGAGGCAGGTGTATCGGCCTGGAACAACATCGCGGTGGTGCGCCTGTGCGGGAGCGATGCGGCGGTCTTGCGGGCGGAAGTGGTTTCGGTGCTCAATGCCTTTGGCGGCGCGTTGCCGCGCCTATGGATGAATTGAGGGACGGGGATGCTGCTCACACCGCGCGAGAAGGACAAATTGCTGGTCGCGACCGCGGCCATGGTGGCGCGTCGCAGGCTGGAACGCGGCGTGAAGCTGAACCATCCGGAGGCGGTCGCGCTGATTACCGATTACATCGTCGAGGGCGCCCGTGACGGCAGAACCGTTGCCGAATTGATGCGCGACGGGGCGCATGTATTGACCCGCGACCAGGTGATGGAAGGCATCCCGGAAATGATCCACGATATCCAGGTCGAGGCGACCTTTCCGGATGGCACAAAGCTCGTCACCGTCCACGATCCGATCCGCTGAAATCATGAATGTGAGAAGACCTGCACGATGAAGATAATTGTAATGCTTTACGCCGTTCTTGCTTTGCCCACGCTGGCGGATGCGCATCCGTCCGTGGTGCCGCACGATCACCCACATTCCGTCAGCGTGCTGCCGGACCTTGTGGCCCTGGTTCTGGCGGCCTTGCTGGTCGGATTCGGGATCCTGGCGTTGCGCTATCTCAGAAAGGGCTGAGACA
>JAEVZN010000212.1 GCA_023392205.1 Pseudomonadota bacterium | reverse complement strand
TAGCGCGCTGCCGGCGCCCCGCCCGGGCCACCGCCGACCACGACGACGCGCGGCCGCGTCTGGGCCCTCAGATAGGCCGGCATGGCGAGCGTGGCGGCGCCCGCGCCAAGAAGTGCGCCGAAATGGCGGCGGGTGATGTTCGTCGTGAGCTTGGTTGTCATGATGATCCTCCGGACCGGTTGCCTGCTGGAATTGTCTTTATGGTTCACTGTGGTTCGCGTTCGGCGAAATGAGCGGCCAGCGCGGCGATTTCCTCATCGGAAAGGCGCTGGGCCGTGGTGCGCATGACCTCGTTGGTGCGGATCTTTTCGCGGTACTCCACCATGGCGCGGACAAAATGCGCGTCGGAAATGCCGCTGATCCGGGGGATCCCTTCGGTGGGGCCGCTGCGGCGATGGCAGGTGACGCATTCACCCCCAAGATACTCGCCATAAGCCGGGTCGCCATCAATTGCCCTGATCGACTCGACGAGGGCATCCACTTCCGAAGCGTCCTTGGCGGCAAGCGCGGCCGACAGGCCCAACGTCGCCAAAAGCGACGCCGCCACCGGCACGGCGATTCCGAAACGCAGTCTCGACACGCAATTCCTCCTGGGGTCGTCTTGCCGGGGCTTACCTCAGTGTGGCCAATTTCTCACGACGAAGATGGGAAAGCAGGGCAGAGGGTGCTCATTTCGGACTATTCTGCGCCAATCCATTCTCGTCGGTGAGCCCAATCCGGAACTGGTATTCGGTTCCGCCAGTGTTCAGGTCACGGTAATGGAACGTTCGTCCGTGTAGACGGAACCGTCGTCATCATGCCATTCAAACTGGAACGTGCCGCTTTCGGGCACCTTGGCGGTGAACTCGAAATAGGGGTTGGCGGCAATCGCGGTGTCGAGATCGCAGGCGAAAACCGGCTCACCATTGAAGTCACAGGTGAAGCGGTGGATGATCCGACGCGGCACGGTCTCGCCGCTGGAATCGCGGCGCTGACCGTTCTCCATCACATGGCTGATGAGCGCGCGAATGGTGATCAATTCGCCGGCCTGGGCCGTGTCGGGAAGGCTGACGCGGGGTCTGGACATGATCGCTCCTCTATCTTCAGGTCACGCAGCCGCCGATGGCGACATCGACCTCGCGCTCGTCCCGCCACACGCTGCCATCGGCCAGGCGCGCCACGGCCAGCACCTTCTGTGAGGCGGCGAGCCGCACGCGCGTCGAGATCGTCGCCGATCCGCTAAGAGCCGAGAAATGGAAGGTGGCGACAACAGGGTTCGGGTTCCGCTCGCCGAGCAGCATGACGGATTCGACGCGGTCGTCGCCCACCATGGTGCTGTCGACCTCGATCGTGACCGGGACCGCGCTGCCGTTTTCGACACGCTCGGCGATGAGGAGGCGAACCTTGCCGCTTTGCGGCGACTGGCCGCCCGCAAACCCTGCGATCTCCTCGGCAACGGCCTCGGGGCTAGCCAGCACCCGTGTGGCCGGGAGGAGAGCGAGACCCGCTGCCGCGGCCGTCAGACCCAGCATGTGCCGCCTGTTGATCGATCCTGTCATTCTTCGTCTGCTCGTCATTTCCTAGAACCCGGCAAGATAGGGCGGATGGCAATCGACCTCAACGGGCCGTCCTGGAACGCTTTGCCCGTGTCTCAACCTTGGGCCGTATAGCCTTCCAGAAACCGCTGGCGGGTTGGAACGGATTGCTTCGCCGCCTGTTTCTGTCGCATCCTGCCGCGTCCAGACTCCCCTTGGAGCCCGCAATCGAGTGAGCCAGCCCGATGAACCCATTACGGAGGCCGAGCGTGCCAGTCTCGCCTGGCGGACGGCCACCATCGCCGGCGTCGTCCTGGCCATCGCCCTGTCGGTTTTCATCGTCGTCTACGCGGCCAGCGGCTTTCTGCTCATCTTCGCAGGCATCCTCTTTGCCGTCTTCCTCGACGCGCTGACGACCGCACTCGGTCGCGTCATGCCGATCCATCGGGCCATCCGATTGACCCTTGTCTGCCTCGTGACTGCGGCCGCTTTCGCCGCGTTTCTCGGCAGTGTCGGCACGGTTGCCGTGGGACAGACTCCCGATCTGCTTGCCACCCTGGAGGAGGAACTGCGCGAGCTTCAGAGATTGATCCGGGAGTTCGGTGCGACCGAAGAGAACGGTGGCGAAGCCAATCCCGACGAGGAAAACGCCAATGGTGGCTGGACGGACTGGCTGCCCGACCCTGCCGGCATATTCGGCCAGGTGAGGGTCGCCTTCGAGATGACCTTCGGCGTTGTCGGCAATATCGTGGTCATCCTTGTGCTCGGCGTCTTCATCGCGGCGCAGCCGCAGCTCTACCGCGACGGGCTGGCCAAGCTCGTCGCACCGCGCAGCCGTCGTCGCTTCTGCCAGGTGCTGGACCAGATCGGCGCCACGCTGCGTTTCTGGTTGATCGGGCAGTTCATCACTATGACGATCATCGGCCTGGTGGTCTGGGCGGCACTCGCCGCGGTGGGCATGCCCGGGGCGCTGCTGCTGGGACTGACGGCGGGCCTTCTTAACTTCGTGCCTATCATCGGGCCCATCCTGGCCGGCATCCCCATCGTGCTGGTGGCGATGGCGCAGGACTGGTGGATCGTCTTCTATGCGCTGGGCGTCTACCTGTTCATCCAGGTCCTTGAAGGCAATATACTCACGCCTCTGATCAAGAGCCGCGCGGTCAACATGCCTCCGGCGCTGATCATA
>JAEVZN010000101.1 GCA_023392205.1 Pseudomonadota bacterium | reverse complement strand
GCACCGGATTGCCGCGCTTGCCCTCGATCACCGGCATGGCAATCAGCATCCCCTTGTCCGGCCGGAACGCCGCAATCAGTTGATCCACCACCGCGCTATCCACCTGCGGCATATCGGCCAGCATGATCACCGCCGCATCGCAATCCACGGGCAATGCCGATAATCCAACCCGTAGCGATGTCGAAAGTCCTTCGGCGAAATCCGGATTTTCGGCAAACGTCACCGGCAGACCTTCGAGCGCCGCGCGCACCTTGTCGCTCTGATGGCCGGTGACCACGAGCACAGGCTTTGCCTGCGAGGCGAGCGCGGCCTCTGCGGCGATCCGCACCAGCTTCTTGCCGTTGAGGTCGGCCAGCAACTTGTTCGGTCCGCCCATGCGGGTGGAGCGGCCCGCCGCCAGCAGAATGGCGCCGACCTGTCCGCTTTTCTCCGGCATCGGCTCTTCGCGCGGCTGCGGCCGCGTCACGATTTCCATCAGCAGGCCGCCGACACCCATGCCGGTGATATCCGCGCGGCTCACCGGCAGCCCGGCAAGGAGGCGCATCAGCACCCAGTCGAAGCCGTTTTCCTTGGGCGAGCGCGCGCAGCCCGGCGCGCCGAGAATGGGGCGCCCCTGCGTGCGGCCGATCAGCATCAGGTTGCCGGGATCGACCGGCATACCGAAATGCTCGATCGTCCCGCCGACAGATTCGATGGCCGCAGGGATCACGTCGCGCCGGTCGGCAATAGCCGATGCGCCGAAGACGATGACCAGTTCCGCGCCATCGGTCTCGACCGCGCGGATCGCCTGCGCCAGCGCTTCGGTATCATGTGCGACGCGACGCTCGGAGACGATCCGGGCACCGGCCGGCGCAAGCCGTTCGGCGGTGATCTTCAGCGTCTTCTCGATGACTTTCGGCGACAGCCCCGGCAGCAATGTCGAGACCACGCCGACCTTGGCGATCCTGTAGGGCGCAACGCGCACGAGCGGCTGCGCCGTCTGTACCGTGTCGAGCGCCGATGCGAAGACTTCTCCGCTGACCGCAAACGGAATGATCTTCACGGTGGCGAGCATCTCGCCCTCCACCACCGGCTTGAAAGCTTCGAGGGTGGCAAGCGTCACGGATTCGTCGATCCGGTTCAGCGCATCGATCTGCGCGCGATCGACCACCAGAATGCCGGCCCGTTCCGCGAACAGGTTGCAGCGGCCGGTAAAGGCGTTGTCGATGCGGATCCCCTCGCCCACAATTGCCGCGGCGATGCGCGCGGCCGCCTCGTCCTCCGCCACATCGCCCGGCTCGAGCCGCGCCACAACCACATCGGCAATGCCCGCCGCCTTCAATGCGGCGACATGTTCGGGCGCGATCACCGTGCCCTTCTTGAGCACGAGGTCGCCCTTGCGGATGGTATGCACCGCCGTGGCGTGAAGCGCGTCGTCTGGGGCGACGGGGCCGAATTTCATACGGGTTTCTCCGCGCCCAGCCGCAACCGCGCGGTGATCTCGCCCATGATCGAGACCGCGATTTCCGGCGGGGACACCGCGCCGATATTCAGACCGATGGGCGCGTGAATGCGCGCGATGTCGTCATCGGCAATCCCCTGGGCTTTCAGCCGTTCGACGCGGCGTCCGTGCGTTTTGCGCGAGCCCAGCGCGCCGATATAGAAGCAATCCTTCGAAAGCGCGTGCAGCAAGGCCGGATCATCGATCTTCGGATCGTGGGTGAGCGCAACGAAGGCCGTATAGCGATCGATATTGAGTGGCGGCAGCGCCTCGTCCGGCCATTGCGCCAGCACCGGCACGCCGGGAAAGCGCTCGGGTGTCGCGAAGGCCGTGCGCGGATCGACAATGGTGACGTCATAACCGAGCAGCGCCGCGATCGGCGCCAGCGCCTGGCTGATATGGACGGCGCCCGTGATGACAAGCCGCGCGGGCGGCACATGCACGGTGATGAACACCTGCCCGTCCGGCGTCTCCTCCATGCCGCTCTTGCCGCTGCGCAGATGCTTGTCGATCAGGTCGCGCAGCGGATCGGTCGCAACGTCCGTGCCTTTCACCAGACGCTGCGCGCCGCTTGCGACATCGGTGACGACTGCGACCGCGCGCCGCGCGGCACGTTCGGCATTGAGGGCTGAGAGGATGGAGAGTTGCATGGCGCTTCCTGTAATGCGGCCGCGGCCGCACAATCCCGCTCCGTCATCCTGAGGTGCGAGCGGAGCGAGCCTCGAAGGATGCACGGCCAAGATTTCATGGAGATTGGCCGTCGTCCTTCGAGGCCCGGCTGCGCCGGGCACCTCAGGATGACGGGTCTCGCGGTTTCGCCTGGCAAACTAATCCACCTTCTCCACAAACACCCGGATGGTGCCGCCGCAGGACAGACCGACCTTCCACGCCGTTTCATCGGCAACGCCGAATTCCAGCGTTTTCGGTGCGCCGCTGTCGATCACGTCAAGCGCTTCGGTCACCACCGCGCCCTCGACACAACCGCCCGACACCGACCCTAAGAAATTGCCCTCCTCGTCGATGACCAGATTGGAGCCGACCGGCCGCGGCGCCGAGCCCCAGGTCTCGACCACGGT
>JAEVZN010000087.1 GCA_023392205.1 Pseudomonadota bacterium | reverse complement strand
CTGCCAGAAATATGTCAATATGGCTGACATAACTGACCCGTTGACCGGAACCATCATGCCAGTAACGACTATCGAGACCCATGCGGCCAGTCCCGATCTCGCGACGGAAACGGGCGGGGAACCGGTCTGGGACCTGATCGAATTGCTGTTTTTTGCCTATCGCGACTTCGTGGGCGATGCCGACGAGGCGCTGTCGCGGTTCGGATTCGGCCGGGCGCATCACCGGGTGCTGCATTTCGTGACCCGTCATCCGGGCATGAAGGTCGCCGATCTGCTCGAACTCCTCAACATCACCAAGCAATCGCTTGGGCGCGTGCTGAAGCAGCTCATCGACCAGGGCTATGTCGTCCAGAGGGAAGGCGCCAACGACCGCCGCCAGCGCCTTCTTTACGCCACGCCGAAGGGCGAAGCGCTGGCCATGAGACTTGCCGGTTTGCAGACGACGCGCATTGCCCGTGCCCTGGCCGGACTTGGCCCGCAGGCGCATGAGGACGCGCGCCGCTTTCTGCTCGGCATGATCGATCCCGGCGGTCGCGACCATGTGCTGTCGCTGATGGCGCGCGCCGACCGCCTGCGCAAAGCCAAAGCCTGAGGCCGCCATGCAGGCGCTCGGTACCGTCCCTCCCCGCCCCGCCGACGATGCGCCGCATCTTCTGGTGGTCGACGACGATGCGCGCATTCGCAGTCTGCTGTCGCGCTTTCTGGCGTCGGAAGGCTATCGGGTCTCCACTGCCGACAGCGCCGCCGAAGCGCGCGCCAAATTGCACGGGCTGCATTTCGACCTGCTGATCCTCGACGTGATGATGCCCGGCGAAAGCGGCTTCGACCTCGCCAAGTCCTTGCGCGAAACGTCGACCGTGCCGATCCTGATGCTGACCGCGCGCGACGAATCCGCGATGCGCATCGAAGGCCTGCAGATCGGCGCCGACGATTACGTGGCCAAACCCTTCGAGCCGCGCGAATTGTCGCTGCGCATCAACAATATCCTCAGGCGCGCGCAGCCCGCCATCTCGCCGCCGGTCGAATCCGTGCGCTTCGGCGATTTCGTCTTCCACATCGCCCGCAGCGAATTGCGCCGCGGCGAGGACATCATCCGCCTGACCGACCGCGAACGCGAAATGCTGAAGGTTCTGGCAACGAGTGCGGGCGAGACTGTGCCGCGCCTGGCGCTCGCCGGCAGCGATCCGGCCGCCAACGAGCGCGCCGTCGACGTGCAGGTCAACCGCCTGCGCCGCAAGATCGAGCGCGATCCCGGCAATCCGCTTTTCGTGCAGACCGTGCGCGGCATCGGCTATCGCCTCGTGGTGTCGCCGTGAGCGTGCCGCGATGACGAGCATCGATGCCGGCATCGCGACCATCCGATCCGTGGCCTCGCGGCTAAGCGACGCCTGGGACAGGCTTGGCAAATCCATCAAGCGCTTCATGCCGACCGGGCTCTATGCCCGCGCGTTGTTGATCATCATCGCGCCGATGGTGATCCTGCAATCGGTCATCGCCTTCGTGTTCATGGAGCGGCACTGGACGTCGGTGACGCAGAAACTGTCCTCGGCCGTGGTCGCCGATATCTCGGCGCTGATCGATGTCTATCAGGGCTATCCGCAGGATGCGCAGAATGCGCAGGTGCGCCGCATCGCCCAGGAACGGCTCGGCCTGGTGGTGGATTTCCTGCCCACCACCGAAATGCCGCCGCCCGGACCGAAGCCATTCTTCTCGCTGCTGGATCACGCCCTGTCGGTCGAATTGCGCAAGATCCAGCGCCCGTTCTGGATCGATACCGTCGGCCGCTCCTCGCTCGTCGAAATCCGCATCAAGCTCGATAATGCGGTGATGCGCGTCTTCGCCCCGCGCTCGTCGGCCTATGCCTCGAATTCGGAAATCTTCCTGCTCTGGATGGTCGGCACGTCGCTGGTGCTGCTGACCGTCGCGATCATTATCCTGCGCAACCAGATCCGCCCGATCCTGCGGCTGGCAGATGCGGCGGAGGCCTTCGGCAAGGGGCGCGACGCACCCAATTTCCGTCCGCGCGGCGCCGCCGAAGTGCGCCGGGCCGCGGTCGCCTTCATCGAAATGAAGCTGCGCGTCGAACGCGCCATCGAACAGCGCACCACCATGCTGGCCGGCGTCTCGCACGACCTGCGCACCATCCTCACACGATTCAAGCTGGAACTCGCCCTGCTCGGCGATTCGCCGGAGATCGACGCGCTGAAAAAGGATGTCGACGAAATGGCGCGGATGCTGGAGGCCTATCTCGCCTTCGCGCGCGGCGATATGGGCGAGCAGGCCGAGCCGACCGACATGGCCGACTTCCTGACCGAACTGAAGGACGATGCGGAGCGGACCGGCCACCGCGCCAGCGTCGATTTCACCGGCCAGCCGATCGTCACGGTGAAGGCGGCAGCATTCAAGCGCTGCCTGGCCAATCTCGTGACCAACGCCTCGCGCTATGCGAAATCGCTCGCCATCACCGGCCACCGCGATCATCGCTGGCTCACCATCACCATCGACGATGACGGTCCCGGCATCCCGCCCGCACAGCGCGAGGAAGTGTTCAAGCCGTTTCTCCGCCTCGACAACGCCCGCAATCAGGACAAGGGCGGCACCGGTCTCGGCCTTGCCATTGCGCGCGATATCGCCCGCTCGCATGGCGGCGACGTGATGCTGGGGGACAGCCCGCTCGGGGGCCTGCGGGCCACGGTGCGGGTCCCGGTCTGACAAGCGCAGATCCGCAAAAGCAAAAGCCCCGGCGCGCTGGCCGGGACTTCGTTTCGTGAACGCTGCTGTGCGAATTACGGGCAGAACCACACCGGTCCGGCACTCACGCAACCGCGGCGCTGCCAGTTGGACGGGCGCGACCCATACCGGCGGTATCCGGGAGGCCCGCGATAATAGCCACGGCGCGGCGCATAATGACGGCGGCTGTGATGATGACGGCGGCTTTGGTGATGACGACGGCTCTTATGATGCCTGCGCCCGTCGCGACGGTGCTGCACTTCTACCAGCGGATCCAGCGTCTGACCCAGCACATTCGCGCTACCCACACTGCCGATCCCGATCGGCGCTGCAGCGGCCGGTGTCGTCGTCGCCGGAGCCATCATCAATGCTGAGGCCAAAAAAGCCTGTGCGGCAAGTTTGAACATGAGTTTCATTTTTACTCCTCGTTTCTATGTAACTCGTTGGTCAACACCCCGCGTACCGTGACGTTCCGAAAACTGTCATGCGACATTTCCGCAGTCTCGATGCACAACAGCGATCGGAGAGGAAGATCGGGGATTCGCGATGCCGTGCCCGCATGACCCACGATATGGGACAGCGCATGGGGACGTTGCCGCGCCCTTTGGGCGCGGAACCGGCGCGCATGCCAAATCAGCTTGACGCTGCCCCGGATTGGCAGCTTAAAGTTCCTAAAAATTCGCGCAAAGTCCGCCGCGAGGACATTGCAGGGACATCCGATTGGGAGAATGCCGCATGACCTACGTGACCGAAGAAAACCTCACCGACCTCGCCATCGAGCGCTGGAGCAACATTCCCGATCCACGTCTGCGCGAGGTCATGACGGCGCTGGTCAAGCACCTGCATGCCTTCGTGCGCGAGGTTGAACCCACGCAGCAGGAATGGGTGGCGGGCATCGACTGGCTGACCCGCGTCGGCCAGATCTGCGATGCCAAGCGCCAGGAATTCATTCTGACCTCCGACGTGCTGGGCATCAGCATGCTGGTCGATTCGATCAACAATCGCGCGCCCGGCAAGGCCACGCCCTCAACTGTCGAGGGACCGTTCCATATCGTCAATTCGCCGGAGATTTCCGACGGCGGCAACATGGCCGACGGCGCGCCGGGCATTCCCTGCTTCGTCACCGGCAAGGTCACCGATCTCGACGGCAAGCCGATTGCGGGCGCGATGCTCGACATGTGGCAGACAGACGGCGACGGGCTCTACGAGGCGCAGATCGAGGGTGCCGAGGGCTATATGCGCGGCATCTATCATTCCAATCCAGACGGCACGTATTCGGTACGCACGGTGGCGCCTATCGGTTACACGATTCCGATGGATGGCCCGGTCGGCGAATTGATGAGCAAGACGCGCATCAGCCATATGCGGCCCGCGCATATCCACTTCCATATCGCGGCGCCCGGCTACAAGAGCCTGACCACGCATCTGTTCCAGGACGGCGACCAATACATCAATACCGACGTGGTGTTCGGTGTGAAGGAACCGCTGATCGTGAATTTCATCGAACGCCCGGCCGGCAAGGCGCCGAACGGCGAGACCGTCGACGGGCCCTTCTATGAAGTTCAGTATGACTTCAAGCTGGCCAAGGCTGCCGAGGCGCAGAAGGCGGCCTGACCGCCGCCTGCCGGTACCGCAGATATCCGGATATCGAGGGGCGCGCCGCTTTGCGGGGCGCCCCTCCTTCTTTCGGCTCTGGATCAGGCCGCGCCCTCGGGGCGCCCGCGCAGGGCGGTCGCCGTGCGCGCGAAAAAGCCTCGCGATGCAGTGCTGAACCGGTCCATGTAGATATACAGCACCGGCGTGATGAACAGCGTCAGCGATTGCGAGACCAGCAATCCGCCCACCACCGCGATGCCGAGCGGCTGGCGCAATTCCGAACTCGCCCCATGACCGAAGGCGATCGGCAATGTCGCAAGCAGGGCCGTCAGCGTGGTCATCATGATCGGGCGGAAACGCATGATCGCCGCCTTGTGGATGGCATCGCGCGGCGCCATCCCCTCGTTGCGTTGCAGATCCAGCGCCACGTCGATCATCATGATCGCGTTCTTCTTGACGATGCCGATCAGCATCAGCAGACCGATCATCGCGATCACGCTGAGGTCCATCCCGAACAGCACCAGCGCGCCCAATGCGCCGGCGACGGCCGAAGGCAGGCCGGTCAGGATGGTGAGCGGGTGTATGAAGCTCTCATAGAGCATCCCCAGCACCATGTAGATCGTGATCACCGCTGCGGCGAGCAGAATGCCCTGATTGGCGAGAGAATCCTGGAAGGTCTGCGCCGTGCCCGAGAAGGTGGTGCTGATACTCGGCGGCAGCCCGGCCTGATCCTTCAGCTCTTCGATCCGCTGCACGGCATCGCCGAGCGCAACGCCCTGCGGCAGGTTGAAGGAAATTGTGACCGCGGGCAATTGACCGAGCTGGTTCACGGTCAGGTCGCCCGCCGTGCGCTGCACCGTCGCGATGGCGCTTAGCGGCACGAGTTGACCATCCGCCGTACGGATGCGGATATTCACCAGATCGTCGCTGTTCCAGTCGATGCGCGGATCGAACTCCATCAGCACGCTGAAAGTGTCGCCCGATCCGTAGATGGTCGAGACCTGCCGCTGGCCGAATCCGGAATACAGCGTTGAGCGGATCTGGTCGGCATTGATGCCGAGCGAAGCCGCCTTGTCGCGATCCACCGAAAGACTGAGCTGGATGGCGTTGTCTTCGAGATCGTTATTGACGTCGGCAAAGGCCGGGTCCTCCTCCATGATCTCGGTCATGCGCCGCGCCCAGTCGCGCATCTCGTCCTTCTGCACGCTTTGCAGCACGAACTGGTATTCGCTGCGGCTGGCGCGTCCGCCGATGCGCAGATTCTGCGTCGGCGAGAACACCACATTGATGCCGGGGAAGCGCATCTCCTGCCGGAACTCGCGCAGCAATTCCGGCATGGCCGGACGCTGGTCGCGCGGCTTCAGCTCCACGAACATGCGGCCTCTGTTCAGGCC
>JAEVZN010000077.1 GCA_023392205.1 Pseudomonadota bacterium | reverse complement strand
GTATTCGACGTGCCGGTTGCCATCATTTCCCTGATGGATGCGCACCGTCAGTGGTACAAGGCCCATACCGGTCTTGCGAATGAGGAGGCGGCGAGGCCTGACACATTCTGCAAGCACGTCATCGTCTCCGGCGAACATATGGTCGTGGAGGATGCAGCACTCGATCCCCGATTTCTCGACAATCCCTTCGTGACGGGAACGTCAGGCATACGCTTTTATGCCGGCGTTCCGCTTCGGGCCCGCGAAGGCGAGGTCGTTGGCACTGTATGTGCCATCGATTATCGGCCGCGCAAATGGACAGCGCGCGAAACGCAAATCCTGTCCGATATCGCGGCAATCGCGATGAACATGATGGAACTCAGCAGGCATGTCGCGACCGACGACCTGACCGGCTGCGTGGCTCGCCGCGTGTTCATGGAAGAAAGCAATCGCACATTCGCCGCGGCGCGCCGGCACAGCCATAGCCTGTCCTGTGTGACCTTCGATCTCGACCATTTCAAAGCCGTCAATGACAACCACGGCCACAAGGCGGGCGATCTGGTGCTGTCAGGCGCCGCCAACACCGTTCGCTCGGCGTTGCGCGAATCGGACCTGTTCGGGCGAGTGGGCGGCGAGGAATTCGCCATTCTGATGCCCCAGACGCCCCTCCAGGGCGCGCTGGACGCGGCCGAAAAGTTGCGCAGCGCACTTTCCTCCAGCCCCATCGACGTCGGCCCTCAAAAACTGAATATTACCGGAAGCTTCGGCGTTGCGACGCTTGATCGCGGGGTCTCCGATTTTGCCGCGCTGCTGGCTGCGGCAGATACTGCGATGTATGTTTCGAAGCATGAGGGGCGCAACCGCTGCACGGCAGCTCCGCAGATATCGGATCGGCGTCGCGTCCTGAAATCCGGCCTCATTATCTTTCAGAACCGCTCCTCGACCGTCGACTGTACGGTGCGGTCGTTGGGGGAAGACGGTGCCGGCATCGATGTATCGAGCACGAACGGCGTTCCTGACGGTTTCGCGCTGCGTATCGGACCGGAACTGATTGAAAAGAGATGCCGGGTTGTCGCGAGAGCGGACCGCCATCTGGAAGTCGCCTTCCTGCCCTGAGGCACATCTCCAATCCGCATGCTCCCAGACTTTTTCGAGCGGCTATTTGTTGCACAAGGATGCAAACTCTCGTTTGCGCGGTAACATTTCAGCGGCTAAAATCGCGCTTTATGCGGGTTACAGGGGGCCAACTTGAAACTTCACCAGCGTGGCGTTGATCTTTTGCTGAATGTGCAATCGGCTCTGGAACATCTGGATGCATTGCCTGCGCATGAAGTGAGAAACCTGCTGATCGAGACCGAGATCGTGTTGCGCGACCTGCTCGCGCGCGACCGGCCGGTGCAGCAGGCGAGCGAAAAGGCTTCTCAACCGGGTGCTGCGGGCAGCTAGGCGGATTTAAACCGGCTGCTCGCCGGTCAGGGCGGCAAAAGACCGCCAATGCACGGCTAGATTGAACGAACGGGCAATAAGCGGTAGCCATCCTTCTGCGCGACTCGCGCCGGGAGAGAGGGAAGCCCCGCGATGGAATTCATCATCCTCATAGCCGCCATCGCGGTATTCGCCGTGCTGCGCAAACAGCACACGCGTCTTGGTGAGCTGGAGCGGCAGGTGATCGCGTTGCAGGCACGGGTGGCGGCCGACGGTTCAATGGCCGCGAACCCAGCGCCCGCGGCGGTAACGGAAGCAACGCCTGTTTCCATCGAAGACGGCACCGTCGAGCCTGCCGAACCCGCGCCGGTCGAGGACAGCGAGCCCGATATTGAGGAGCAGTCGCCAAGCCCGTGGGCGCAGGCTGCGGCACGCGCCAGAACCGACGAAGCAGCGGCAACCGCCCTGCCCTCCGTCACGGAGGTGACTCGAAAGCCGGATCTTGAAACGACGCTTGGCACGCGTTGGGCTGTCTGGGTCGGGGGTCTTGCGCTGGCGCTGGGCGGTGTCTTCCTTGTCCGCTACTCGATCGAGGCCGGCATATTCGGCCCCGGCGTACGGCTCACGTTCGCCTCCGTGTTCGGCGTGCTGCTGGCCGGTGCGGGCGAACTGGCAAGACGGCGCGGCTTCCAATCGCCCGTAGGCGGGCTGGATGCCGCCTATATCCCCGCCATTCTGACTGCCGCCGGTGCCTTCACACTGTTTGGCGCCACCTACGCAGCTCATGGAATCTACGGTTTCATCGGGCCGACTGTCGCGTTCGTGCTGCTTGGCGCATTGGCGCTGGCCACCGTCGCCGCAGCGCTCATTCACGGGCAGGCGCTCGCCGGCCTCGGGCTTCTTGGCTCCTACCTAACGCCGTTACTGGTCGCGTCCGACGCGCCGAGCGCGTGGACGCTGTTCATCTACCTGGCAATCGTGCTGGGCGCGGCCGTTGCCGTCGCCGCCACAAGGCGCTGGCAGTTGCTGGCATCAGGCGCATATCTGGGCGCTGGCCTGTGGAGCATTGCCTATCTCGCCGGCGCTCCCGCACCTGAGGCGGGCCCACTCGTATTCCTGCATCTGGTGGGACTTGCCGTTCTCGGTGGCATCTGGCTTGCCAGACGGTCCGATGCCGACACCACCCGCACGACCGATGCCGCGTCCTTGGTCGCTGCGATCTTCGCCGCGCTCATGGCACTCAATGCAGTGAATCTCGACGGCACGACCTCCAGCAATGTCTGGGCCGCGGCGCTGATAACCGCCATGCTCGGCGTGGCCGCATGGCGCGCCCGCGCGATTGCGATGCTGCACGCAGCCGGACTGGCGGCAATCGTCCTCCAGGGCCTGCGCATTCTGAATGGCGATTTCATTTTCGACCTCTATGGCGGCCGCTTCGCCATGGACGGAATCTGGGCCGATATCGGCGGCGGCGGCTTCGCGCCTTATTCCGCCGCCATCGCGATCCTGTTTTTTGCCGGTGGCATTGCGATGGCCAGGCGTTCGGTCGCAACCAATCCTGTTCAGGCGTTGAGCTGGGCGTTTTGGGCTGCGGTGGTACCCGTCAGCACACTCGCGATCACCTGGTTCCTCCACGGCAATCTCAACATCGACTGGCGTTTTGCCGCAGCGGCATTCGTCCTTGCAGGAGCATTGGGTGCAGCGGCAGAACTGGTCGCCCGAGCCGAGCAACCGCCGCAGACCGGCGGCTGGGCGGTCACCTTCCTCGCAGCGGGTGCTGCGGCAGCCTTTGCC
>JAEVZN010000047.1 GCA_023392205.1 Pseudomonadota bacterium | reverse complement strand
TCTTCATCTCGCCCGCATAGGACGAGCCGCAGATCAGCACGATCTTGCGGGTGAAATCGATCGCCACCATCGTGTCGGAGCCTTCGCGGCCGCCATGGCGCGCAGCGTCCGGCCGGAAGGACGGCAGATCGATGATGGTCATGTCCGGCACGAAGGACGCAAGCTCGCCGCGCTCGGGGCGGATCAGCAGCGTGCGGATGAACAGTGAATGCCAGGCGAGTTCGGTGAAGACGCGCACGTTGATGCGGTAATTCTTGTCGGCACCGCCATAGAGGTCCTGCGCGTAGAGCGACCTGCCTTCGCAATGCTTCAGGAAATCCTGATAGAGATTTTCGAAATGCTCAGGGCTGAGCTTGCGATTGCCGTCCCACCACACGCTGTTGCGGGTGAGGTCGTCGACAACGGTATGCTTGTCCTTGGGCGAGCGGCCGGTGTGATGCCCCGTTTCCGCGCAGAGCGCGCCACCCGCTACGATTGAAGCCTCGCCGTTCCTGGTCGCGTGCTCGTAGAGAGGCGCTTCGGTGAGATTCCAGTGCACCTGCTTGAGGCCGTTGAGGCCGAATTTGTCTGCACCATAAGCCTGATTTCTTACGCCCGATTCCTGCACGGAAACCTCCCGAATACTCTGGCCCGCGAAGGCCTCACGCAAAACCTTTTCCCGGCGGCGGTGTCGGACTTGTCCTCGGACTTGTCCTCGGACTTGTCCTTGAGAAAAGTCATAAGAGGCTCCGGCGGGCCGCGCGGTGGTCTTAGAGCCGCCGCGCGCGGATGCCAAGCATTTTGGCTCGGCAAGATGAATCGCCGGATCGCTGCAGTGCAAAACGCGCGACGCACATGCCGGGCGCGTATTTGAAAACCCGGTTCAAGCGTTAAGGGTTCCGCAATCGTCCGCGTAGAACCCAGTTGCAGGCGGCGTCGTTGTCGCGGCAGCCGACGCAATGCGACTGGCAGAGCATGAAAAAAGGCGGCCGGTGCGGCCGCCTTTTTCCGGGGATCTTTTCAGGTGGATCGAAGTCCGCCGGTTACTGCCCGGCATTGACCACTTCGACGCGCCGGTTCTCGCCGGACAGCGGGTCGTGCGGCAATTTCAGCTTCTCCTTGCCGAAGCCGGCCACCAGCAACGTATCGGGCGCGATATTATAGGTCTCGATCAGATAACGCCGCACCGATTGCGCGCGCCGATGCGACAGATTGAGATTGTATTCGGCGCTGCCGGCCGCGTCGGTATGACCGTTGAGCACGAAGATGCTGCCCTTGAGGCCCGGTTTGATCAGCGCTTCGCCGAGCGCATTCACGGCCACCACCGCACGCGGACCGATGGCGTCGGAATTATAGTCGAAGAAGATTTCGAGATCGATTTTCGGCTTGTCCTTCACGATCTCGGCCAGCTCCTCGCGCTCTTCCTTGGATGCGGGCTTCACCGCCTCGATGGAAATGGCGCGGGTGCGCCCCCGCTGGATGGCGCGCTGCTCGGTCGCGCTGCGCGGATCGGCGGAGATCGAACGGCTCAGGCCGCGGCTCAAAGGCTTGCTCCCCTGCTTGGGCCGCAGCGCGTCCTCGATCTGCGAACTGGATTGCGCGACGGCGATGCCGGACCAGCTGTCGGTCACGATTGTCGCTGTGATGGCGATGGCACCGGCCATCAGAAATGTCGTCATGCGTGTCATGAAATATGCCCTCTTGAGACGATCGCGGGGGAAAGCGGAATGATAGCACAGCGATCCTGCAGGCGCAGCCATGCAGGCTCACGCCCTGCCATTGGTCGCAGCCGGAGGCGATCCGGTTCAATCCGGCTTTTGCGACCGCGCCGCATCGGCCATCTGCTTGAGGATCGCGCGCAGCGGTCCGGTTCCGTTGACCCGCTGCGGAAAGGGCAACCGCAGCGCCATGCGCCCGTTCTGCAATTCCAGTCCCTCCGGATCGAGGCCGGCGCAGCGCCACGGACCGTCCGGCGCGTTCAACAATGTCGTCGCGTACAATCTGAGCGCGTCGGCATGGTCCTCGTTCATATGTGCCGCGGCACCTTCTTCCGCCGCCAGCAAATCCTCGGCGCCCGCAAGATCGAGCAGGATGTCGCGCGGCGACAGATCAACGATACGCCCGAACCCGGCCACCAGATGCGCGCGGGCGATGGCGATCCGGTAGAAGGCGAAATCGGCGAATCCCGCAAACATCTCCGCCTCCGGCTGGCGCGCGAGATAGCGCCGCCGGTCGTCCGCATCGCCGGTGACCTCTGCCCGTCCCATCAGCATCACCCGCGCGCCCTGCAGCGGATCGCCCTCCTTGCGCTCGTCGAGCATCAGCGAGACGCGGCTGTCGGCCAGGATATTCTGCGTATGCAAGGCCAGTTTTGAGATCAGCAGGATCGGCGATCCATCGGCGGCGCTCGCGATATTGACCAGCGAGCAATACGGGTCGCCGGTCTGCGGCATCAGCGTCGCCAGGGCGCCCGAGCGCGCCTCGCGCAGCAGCGTCCTGGTGGCGCGTTGCGGGTCGAAATCTGCGGACGGCTGCATGCGGACTTCCTATTCGTTAACGGCCGGAATCCCGGCGGCGGGCCGACGGGCGAGGGCGCTGGCCGCCGGAACAAAAGAGGTCTAAGGTTGTCATTATAGTAGAATCATAGAGTTGTTGCCGAATAGTCACATTTCGGCCCAGCTTTGCGGGCTTCACACCCCCATCGGGGTTTTCACCGTTACGCAACGAAAAGGGGCGTCATGCCGACCATCGCTCTCGTCGACGACGACCGCAACATCCTGACTTCGGTCTCCATCGCTCTTGAAGCGGAGGGATACCGGATCATGACCTATACCGACGGGGCCTCGGCGCTGGACGGATTCAAGTCGTCTCCGCCGGATCTTGCCATTCTCGATATCAAGATGCCGCGCATGGACGGCATGGAATTGCTTCGCCGTGTACGGCAGAAGACCGACATGCCGGTGATCTTCCTCACCTCCAAGGACGAGGAAATCGACGAATTGTTCGGCCTCAAGATGGGCGCCGACGATTTCATCCGCAAACCGTTCTCGCAGCGCCTGCTGGTCGA
>JAEVZN010000026.1 GCA_023392205.1 Pseudomonadota bacterium | reverse complement strand
CAATCCGTCGCGTCGGCGCTCAAACAGCAGCGCGCCGACCGTGCGCTCGAGATTTTTGAGCTGAAACGACAAGGCCGGCTGCGCAACACTGAGTTTGCGCGCCGCAAGCGTCATGTTGCCGTGCTCATACAGGGACTGGAAGTAGCGGACCTGTTTCAGCGAAATTGCCGGCGTATAGATATTGTTGATCTCCTTTCGCGCCAGCACATGGCGCATGCGGGCGACGAAGTCGCGCGCCGCCGGATGCGACGAGCCGATGCGGGCGACGATCGAGGTGCTCAGATCCTTCGGCAGCGGGACGACAGACAGCCGCAGCTGTTTCAGCCGCGAGGAGAGGATACTTTGCGGCACCAGCAGGCAGAACGGATCGCCGCTGCGCGCCAGTTGCGGTAGCCCTCCGATATCCTCGTCGAGGCGCAGCGGGAGCGGCAGGCCGCGCTCGCGGCAGAAGGCGGTGGCGGCCGCAATTGCCTGTTCGGGCAGCCGCGGCAGCGCCAGCGGAACGCGCTTGAGCGCATCGAGCGCGTCGCTCGCCCGCCGGAATTGCGGGAGCCGCAGCCCGGTCACCGCGAACCAGGCGTCGGTGGCGATTACGTCGCCTTTTTCACGCGCGCTTGCACGGCCATATTCGATGACGATATCCGCCTGCGCGGCAGCGCCGGATGTTGCGGTGCCGGGATCGTGCAAGGCGAATTCGATATCGAAAAAGATGTCCGGATGGGTGCGAACGAGCGAACGGGCGGCAAGCCCGGCGGATTTCGACAACCGGCCAAGCGCGAATTTGAGCGAGGAGACGACGCGGATCTCGTGCAATTCGCCGTTGCGGCGCGCGAATCGGCTTGCGCTTTCGAGCGCGCGCAGCGCGTGTTCGAAGTCCTGATAGAGCGCGCGTGCTTCCATCGTCGGATAGAGCCCGGCCTGGCCGAGCCTGAACAATTCCAGACCGAGCTCCTGCTCGAGGTCGGTGATGCTCTGCGACAAGGTCGACGGTGCGATCCCCAATTCCTCGGCCGCCAGCGCATGATTCTGCTGCTGGCAGGCGACGAGGAAATAGGCGAGCTGTCGGGTTTCCATCCCGGCTCTTATACGGTGCGCGACCGGCAGGCCTCAAGGCGGATGGCTTCCGCTATTTGAGTGCGTTCGGCAGCCAGGTCACGATCTGCGGGAACGCGACCACAAGCGCAATCGCCACGAGATTGGCCAGCAGGAACGGTGTGATGCCCCGAAAGATGGTGGCAAGCGGAATATCCTTCCGCAAGCCGTGCATGACGAACACGTTGATTCCGACCGGCGGCGTGATCATGCCGATCTCGATGATCATCACATTGACGATGCCCCACCACACAAGGTCGTAGCCGAGGCCCGCCACCAGCGGCGCCACGAAGGGCAGGGTGAGCACCATACCGGACAGCGCATCGAAGACGCAGCCGAAGATGATATACATCACGATCAGCACGCAGATGACCGCGATCGGCGGAATGCCCAGCGCCTTGACCCATTCGACCATCGCTTCGGGCATGTGCGACAGCGTGATGAAATATCCGAAGATATTGGCGCCGACCAAAATGAGATAGAGCAAAGCGATCGAGCCCGCCTGCTCCCGCAAGGTCTTCCAGAATGTCTCGCCGGTGAGGAGACGGCGGCCGACGGCGAAAGCCAGCGCCAGCACAAGTCCGATGGCGGCCGCCTCGTTGACAGTGAATACGCCGCTATAGATGCCGCCCATCACCACCACGATGACGAAGATCGAGCCCCAGGCCCGTCGCGTGACCGCCATTCGCTCGCCGAAGCCGGTCCGCGGCGACAGCGGCGCCATATCCGGGCGAAGATAGAGCTGAATGCGGATCGCGACCAGGAACAGCAGGATCGACAGGATGCTGGGCAGGATCGCGCCGATGAACAGGTCGATGATGAATTGCTCGACCTGTATGGCGTAGATGACCATGATAACCGATGGCGGCACCAGCGAGCCGAGCGTTCCGCCGGCCGCGAGCGAACCGGTGCAGAGCGCAAGATTGTAGCCGCGCCGCTCCATTTCCGGCATGGCGATGCGGGCCATCGTTGCGGTGGTCGCGATCGACGAGCCGCAAACCGCACCGAAACCGCCGCAGCCGATGATCGTCGCCATGGCGAGGCCGCCGCGCAGATGTCCCATCCAGGCATTGGCGCAGCGATAGATATCGGCCGAAAGGTTGGCCGCGCCCGCAAAGCCGCCCATCAGCAGGAAGAACATGATGACGGCAAAGTCCTTGTTCATGAGGACGTTGACCGTCTCGGTGCCGAACAGCGACACCATGCCGGACAGATTGCCGGTCAGGATCAGATAGCCGGCAGCGCCGGTCACCGCCATGGCAATGGCGATCGGGACCTGCAGGAAGATCACTGCGATCAGGCAGACAAAGCCGATCAGGCCGACTTCGATCGGACTCATGGCTTTGCTCCCGCAACGGGCTCCGCCGTCGTCTCGTCCGCATAGGCATCCGCCAGCGGGACCGGAGACATGGCGCGGCGGGCCTGATGGATCACGACCAGCGCCTGCGCCGGCACGCAGAGCGCGATGATGGCGCTGGTGAGAAACCAGAGCGGCCAGATGGGGATGCGGATCAGCCAGGTGGTCTGGCCGCTCTGGAAGACATCGTTCGCATAATGCGCGACCTGCCATGCCATCAGCGTGAAGACACCGAGTGTGAGCGTATGTCCGAGCAGATCGAGGATTTCGCGCAGGCGCCAGTTGAGTTTGCCCACGAAGCGGACGGAGACGTGGTGGCGTTCGATCAGCGAGATCGGGAAGCAGGATGCGGCCGCGAAGATCACGATCAGGTCGGCAATATCGCTGAAGCCGTCGATCGGTGTCCGGAACAACTCGCGACCGGCGATATCGAGCATCGTCACGATCGCGAGGATGGTCAGGGCGAGCAGACCCGCCGCTGCAATCGCAGCGCAGAGGCGCGTCATGAATCGGGTCAAATCGAAAGTCACGCCGGAGCCCCTGCTGTGATGCGCTACCCCGGCGCTGACCTTACGAGCCTTTGCGGACGGACTCGAGCGCCTGCAACAATTCCTGGTACAGGTTGACGCCGTTCACCGACTTGTCCCACGGATCCTTGATGTTCGCGGTCTTGGCCTTCAGCGCGGCCACATCCGCGTCACTCCAGGTGATCAGCCTCTGCTTGGGATCGGAGGCGAGCTTCTCGAACGTGCCGCGGACCTGCTTGTCGAGATTGCTGCTCAAGAGCTTCGTGAACCAGACCCCGCCGAACTTGTCGAGCGCGGCCTTGGCCTTCGGCGGCAGCGAATCGTACTTGGCCTTGTTGAGCGGGAACATGACCGCGATATTGCCGAGCTGGACATTGGTGACGTGGTAGGTCGCGGCATCGGTGATGCGGAAATTGAACAGATTGCCGCCATCCATCAGGGTCGCATCGAGCACGCCGCGCGAAATGTTTTCGGCAATGGCCGGCGCCGGCATGCCGCCGATCGGAACGGCCCCCATCGCCTTGATGGTGTCACCGAAGATCGGTCCGCCGGCGCGGATCTTCAGGCCGGACACGCTGGCAAGCGTCGGGACGTCCCTGCGCGAATGCAGGGTGTACGGACCGACTTCGGCAATACCGAGCAGAACCAGGTTGTCGAAGCCGCTCAGCAGCTTCTTCTGGTACAGCGCCCAAGCGGCGAGCGAGGCCTCTTCGGTGCTGTTGAAGAGGAATGGCAGCTCGAACATGTCGAGCTCCTTGAAGCGGCCGGGCGTATAGGACGCGACCACTTCGGCGATATCGAGCACGCCGTCCTCGACGAGCTTGAGCTGCGTCGCCGGGTTCGAGCCCAGCGTGCCACCGGGATAATGTTCGATCTTCAGCGTTCCTTCGGACGCCGCTTCGACCTCCTTGATGAAAGCCGGGACCGACACCGAATTGGTGATGCTTTTCGGAGAAACGAAGCTGCCGAATTTCAGGACGACGGGAGCGCCCTGCGCGAACAGCTGGACGGGCGAGAGCACCAGCGACATTGCGAGTGCAGACAGAAGTGCAATTTTTGGCTTCACGGCGGTCAACTCCTGTGGTTCCGGCACAGCGGGTCCAACATCTTCCGTGCTGGGTCCGGGCTTCAAAAATAACGATGGCCGAAGGCAGGGATAATAAATGACGAACCGGTCCGGAGCCGCGCGGTCCGTCTTCGCCGGGCTGCAACGGCACCCCGTTACGCGCCGATGCGCGCGATGCCGCCCGGCTTGGGTTCTCCGGCGGCATCAGGGGAGCGCTGGCATCCCGCGAAAAAAATGGCCGGAACAGGCCCGGCCATTTTGTCGCATGTCGGGGTCTCACGCCTTAGCGGCGCATTGCCCTCAGGCGCATTCAACCGGGCGGCAAGGCTCAGTCGAGCGAGATGCCGCTTGCGGAAATGATCTTGCCCCATTTGTCGACTTCGCTCTTGAGGAAGCCCTTCAGATATTCCGGGTCGGCGCGGTCCACGGTCACGAAGTTGGAGCCGGCCTTTTTAAGGCGGTCGCCGAGGCCCGGTGTCTCGATCAGCTTCACGGTGGCCTCCTGAAGTTTCTTGATCACGTCAGCCGGCGTGCCCTTCGGGACGAAGAAGGCGCTCCAGAACGGCGCTTCGAAATCCTTCAGGCCCTGCTCGCTGGCGGTGGCAATGTCCGGCAGCAATGGCGAGCGGGTCGCGGCAAGTGTCGCGATCGGAGTCAGCGTCTGGTTTTCGATCTGCGGCATCGCGGCGGCGCCGAGCGCGCAGATGAAGTCGAGGCGTCCCGCCATCGCATCCTGCATGGCCGGCGCCGAGCCGCGATAGGGCACATGCACCGCTTCGACACCGGCGGCGCCGATCAACTGCGCGCAGGACAGATGCGACGCCGAGCCGACGCCCGCGGAGCCATATTGCAGCTTGCCGGGATTCTTTTTCAGATGGTCGATGAATTCCTGCAGGTTCTTGACCGGCAGGTCCTTGCGGGTCAGCAGCACGATCGGCTGTTCGGCCACCATGGCGACCGGTTCGAAATCGGTGAGCGGGTCATAGGCGAGCTTCTTGTAGAGCGCCCGGCTCATCGCCATCGTGTCGATGCCGCCCATGACGAACTGGTAGCCGTCCGGGGTGGCCTTCGACACACGGGTGACGCCGATGGTGCCGCCGGCCCCGCCGACATTTTCCACAACCACCTGCTGGCCCAGAATCTCGGACAGCCGCCCCGCGAAGACACGCCCCACCACATCGGAGGCGCTGCCGGGCGCAAACGGGATCACGAGCGAAACCGGCCGGGACGGCCATTCCTGGGCGGCGGCCGGTGTCATGAGCGGTAGAGCCGCAACCAGACCGGCCGCAAGGGCGGTGCCAAAACGCAGGCAGGACGACGAGTTTTTCATCAGCAACAGCCTTCTCTCTTACTTGCCTTGTGCCCCCCGGCGGGAAGCCGGGAATGTCGCACCTTGTCAGCAAATCCCGTGCCGGTCACGCGCAGCATCGCACCGCGCCATTGACAGGCCACGACCGGTCGCGCCACACCACGGAAACTTTATGTCCGGGGATTTTTCATGGCTCACGACACACTTGCCGCCACCATCGACGACGCATTTGAGGCGCGCGATACCGTCACCGCGAGGACCGAAGGCCCGATCCGCGCGGCGGTCGAACAGGCGCTCGATCTGCTCGATAACGGGATGGCGCGGGTGGCCGAGAAACAGGCCGATGGCAACTGGCAGGTCAATCAATGGCTGAAAAAGGCCGTGCTCCTGTCGTTCCGGTTGAACGACATGAGCGTGATCAAGGGCGGCCCCGGCGATTCCGTCTGGTGGGACAAGGTGCCGTCGAAATTCGATGGCTGGACGGACACGCGATTTCGCGATGCCGGGTTCCGCGCCGTGCCCAATTGCATCGTGCGCAAATCCGCCTTCATCGCGCCGGGCGTGGTGCTGATGCCGTCCTTCGTCAATCTCGGCGCCTATGTCGATTCCGGCACGAAGGTCGACACCTGGGCGC
>JAEVZN010000014.1 GCA_023392205.1 Pseudomonadota bacterium | reverse complement strand
GAGGTGCCTTTCATCATGATCACCGCCGAATCCAAGACCGAAAATGTGATCGCCGCCAAGGCGGCCGGCGTCAGCAATTACATCATCAAGCCTTTCAATGCGCAGACGCTGAAGGCCAAGATCGACGCCGTGTTCGAACGCCAGCCGCAACTGGTGTGATCCGAGGCGAGGCTTTTCTTTACCTCCCCCTTTCAGGGGCAAGAGCCGTCACCATGCGAGCTTCCGTGCAATCGCGCGCGGCTTGCCGCCGGCCGCCATCAGCACGCGCTCGACCGCATCCGGATCGGGGTCGTGGCGGCCGCCGAAATCCGCCGCATGGATGCCTGCGGTGACGAACATGCAATCGATGCCGTAGGACGCAGCGCCCGCGAAATCCGTGCGCACCGAATCGCCGATGGCGATCACGCGTTTCCGGGCGACGGCTTGCCCACGCTGGTCCTGCGCCAGTTTCAGCGCAAGATCGTAGATCGGCGCATAGGGCTTGCCGGCATACAGTACATCGCCGCCCAATTTCGCATAGAGATCGGCAATCGCGCCCGCGCAATAAAGCATGGTCTCGCCGCGTTCCACCACCACATCGGGATTGCCGCAGACCATGAACATGCCGCGCGCCTTCATTTTGGTGAGCAGGTCGCGGTAGTCCTCCGCGGTCTCGCTTTCCTCGTCGAACAGGCCCGAGCAGATGCAGTAATCCGCCGTTTCGACGGGCGCGAAGCGCACGTCCAGCCCCTCGAAGATCGACAGATCGCGCTTCGGGCCGATGTGCAGGATGCTCTGGCCCGCGCGTTGCGCGATCACATCGCGGGTGACGTCGCCGGACGAGACGATGGCATCGTAGACGCTGCGCGGCGCGCCGAATTGCGCCACCTGGTCGGCCACCACATTGTTCGGCCGCGGCGCATTGGTGATCAGCACGACGGTACCGCCGCCGACGCGAACCCTGGTCAGCGCGTCGCAGGCCTCGGGGAAGGCCGCGACGCCGTTATGCACGACGCCCCAGACATCGGAGAGCACGACATCGTAATCGGCGGCGATGGCCTCGAAATGGTCGGTGAAGATGGTCAAAGGGCAAACCTTGCGGGAAAACGGGACCGGCGGGGCGCCGGAATTAGCGCGGCTTTCGCGCCGCGTCACCCCGTCCGGCCCGCTCAGAATGCGGCGCGGGGGTTGAGGGTCGCCAGCGCCGGAGCCGTGGCGGCCGGGCGGCTTTCGGCAAAATCCGCCACCACGGATTCGGCGCGGGCGGAAGACCCCTGCAACGCCTCGGCGCGCACCGGGCGCGGCGGCGAGAAGAGGAAGCCCTGCCCGAACCGCACGTCGTAATCGAGCAGATCGACCACGGCGGACTCGGCTTCGATCCGCTCGGCGATCAGGCTGATGCCATGCCGGCCGAGCAGGTCGGACAGATCGGCGGCGTGGATGTCGCCGGCCGTGGCCGCCTTGCTGAGAAGGGCATGAGCGGCCACTTTCACGTAGCGCACGCCCATTTCCGACAGATCGCGCGGCCCCATGCGCAGATCGGTGACGTGATCCATGGAGAATCGGTAGCCGAGCGAGATCAGCGCGCCGAGGCTTTCCTGCTCCAGCGGCCCCATGCTGCGCAGCGATTCCTGCGTGAATTCCAGCATCAGCGACGGCGCCAGCGCGCGATTGGCGTCAAGGAAATCCAGAAACTGGCGGAAGATATCGGGCTCGTTCAGGGTGAGCAGCGACACATTGCAGAACAGGCCGACATCGCGGTTCTTCAGCATCAGCCGGCGCAGCACCTGCACGCAGCGGAACAGCTGCACATGATCGATCAGCGGGATGAGCCCGTTTTTCTCGGCATGGATCAGAAAATCGCTGGGCAGGATGAGGCTGCCGTCCTCCATGCGCAGGCGCGTGACGGCCTCGTAATAGCGCACCTTGCGCTGCGGCAGGGTCACGACCGGCTGCAGATAGAGATCGATGCGGTTGTCCTCGATCGCTCCGCGCAAAATCGCCCTGATCTCCTCGGCGCTCTTGCCCTTGAGCGGCCCGGTGGCTTCGGGCTCGGCAGGTTTGGCAGGCGCCGGGCTTGGCGGACTTGCAGGTATAGCGGCGGCCGGGATGGCGGATTGCGTTACCGGTTCCACAGGCGCGGCGACCGGCGCAGCCATTTGCGCCAACGGTTGCGTTTCAGGCTGTGTTGCGGGTTGCACGGCGGCCTGCATTGCGGCGGCCGGCGGCGCGACCGTCTGCAATTCCGAAAAGCGGCTCTCATGCGCGGCGACGGTTTCCGCCAGTTGCGTGACCAGTCCGCCGAGTTCGTCGATCTCCGCCGCCAGCGGATCGTTGGCGCCGCGGCTGCGCCGCGCGGCCTCCTGATCCTGCAACGCGATCACCTGACGACCGAGTTCCCCCACCTGGCGGGCGAGATCGGCGGTCCCGCGCGACAGGTCGGCGATCTTGTCGCTGATATCGTCGCGGTCGCGCAGCCTGGCACTGACCGTCTGGTAGAGCGCCAGAGACGACAGGACCGCCAGCGCGATGACCGCGGCCTCGGTGCCGCTCAGGCCGAATAGCAGATAGCCGACGGCGCCAGCCGAGCCTGCGATCAGGATGATGCAGATTGCAATAAAGATCGCCGTCCACCGCAGCATATCGGGCCTGTTGCAGAGGCGTGGAATCCCTGCCGCGTGATTCGCCCCGCCATGCCCCAATGTCCACGAGGCGTGTGCCAAGCGCAAGGCAAAGCCTGCCCGAAATCCCAAGCACGCGCGGTCAATCCGCAGGCGGCACGATCCAGTAGCGGATCCGCACCGGCGGCGCATTGCGACGCGTCTGGCGCGGCAATTCGAGCAGGCCGGGCTCACCCCGCGCGCCGAACCGCTCCCGCCATTCGCCGGTATGCGCGGAGGCGAGGCCATCTTCCCACACCACCAGCACGCCCTTGCGCTTGAGATCGTCCATGTCGATCCACGGACTGATCTTCGGGCGGCCATGCACCACCACGCTCGGCCGCTCGGGCGCATAGACGGCGACGTTGTTGGCCACGAATTCGGTCCCGGCGACATAGCGCAAGGGTGCGCCGGTAGCGTCGCGCCATTCCCTGGTGAGCCGTTCCGCCAGCACGCGGCCGGGAAATTCGGTCGCCTTCGGCCGCACCCGCAGCGATTGTTCGGCAAAGTAAGTGCCGATGAAAATGGCCGGTCCGAGAAAGAACAGGAAGATCACGCCGCCGGCAAAGATGCGCAGTCTGATCCCGTCGGTGACCGGCCCGAACCAGAGCACCGCCGCCAGCGGGAGGAAGGTCCAGAGCGGATAACCCCACATGGCAATCGGTGCGCGGCCGCTCAGCGCCGCCACCACGGTGACCACCGCGAACGGACCGAAGGCCAGCATGGCCGCATAGCGGCGCGCGAAATGCACCGACGGTGGCTGCGGGATGTCCGGCTTCGCCGGCGGCAGCAACGTCAGCCCGAGCAGGATCAGCGCCGGATGGATGAAAAAGGCTTGCGTGACCGTCCAGACGATCGGGAATGTGAAATACTGGTACCAGTGCTGCGCCATGCGCGCGCGTTCGGTGACATATTGGAAGGGCAGGAACCCCGACTCCACCAGCCACCAGGCGTTGGGCGCGATCACCACCAGAAAAGCTGCCGCCATCATCCAGGGGCCGGGCGTGCGCAAGCTGCGCCGCGCCTGCGGATCGAGGATTAGGAACAGCGCCAGACTGACGGCGAGTGCGAAGGCGGCGTATTTCGACCAGAAGGCGAGCGCCAGCATGACACCGGCCAACGCCCAGTCGAGCAGCCGCCCATTCACCAGCCCGCGATAGAGAAACAGCGCGGCAAAGGCCCAGAACGGCAATTGCATCTGGTCATGGGCGAATTTTACCGCCGAATAATTGAAGTAATGCATCCCGACCAGCGACAGGCTCGCGATCAGCGCCTGGGTGCGCCCGACCATGTCGCGGGCCAGCAGATAGACGCCCACGAAACAGGCCGCGATGACCAGCGGGCTCAGGATGTAGATGGCCTCAACCTTCCCGGTCAGGCGGAAATTCAGGTCCGCCAGCCACCAGGGTAGCGGCGGATGCTTCCAGTAACCAAGCTGCCATTCCTTGCCGAGCGCCAGATCCTCGGCCAGATCGAGTTCGAGATTGGCCGCGGTCAAGAGCGGCAGCGCGGTCCAGACCAGAAAATGCGCCACCAGCACGATGGCGAGCGTGCGCGCGGGATGCCGCAGGGCGAAATCCACAATCGGCGCCAGAAAATCGCGTGTGCTGGTCGTTCTCGCGTCCATGCTGTCGTAGTATGCGAAATCTCTGGAAACCCTGGCCGCGAGACGGACCGGCCAAGGCATGAGTGCCCGGCCACCAGGCGGCCGTCAATGCAAAGCCCGCAAACGCCCTCAAACGGCCGCGGAGAGAAACCGAGACTTGTAGAATGAGCGAACCTGCCCCCGATATCAGCGTCGTGTTGCCGGCCTATAACGAGGCCGGGAATATCGCGCCGATGGTGCGCGCGCTGGAGGGCGTGCTGCAGGGCTTCGGCCGCTTCGAAATCGTCTTTGTGGATGACGGATCGCAGGACGGCACGTTGACCGCGCTGCGGGCTGTGGCCGATGCCCATCCCACCGTCCGCTATCTCTCCTTCACGCGCAATTTCGGGCATCAGGAGGCGCTGCGGGCAGGCCTGCGGCATGCGCGCGGGGATGCGGTGATCGTGATGGATGCCGATTTCGAGCATCCGCCGGAAATCATCCCGCAACTGGTCGCGGCCTGGCGCAACGGCACCAAGGTCGTCACCACACGGCGCAATGACGGCGACGCCTCGCTGCCGGCGATGAAAAGCGTGAGTTCGCGTCTCTATTACCGGATGCTGGATGCCATCGGCGATGTCAGCATCGAGCCGGGAAGTGCCGACTACATGCTGCTGGACCGGCAGGTTGTGGAGACCATTAATAACTTCGCGGATCAGGACGTGTTTCTGCGCGGCACCGTGCGCTGGCTCGGCTACCCGACCGAGACGGTGAATTTCTCGCGCGGTGCGCGCACCTATGGCGAGAGCAAATATACACTGAAGCGGATGATCGATCTGGCGGTCATGGGCATCGCCGCGCACAGCGTGCGGCCGCTGCGGCTCGCGATCTGGCTGTCGCTGGTATTTGCGGGCCTTGGCCTGATGCTCGTAATCTATACCGTCGTCAGCTATTGGCTCGTGCCGGGCACGGTCAGCGGCTGGACCTCGCTGATGGCGACGGTGGCCATTCTCGGCGCCGCGCAATTGCTGGTGCTCGGCATCATCGGCGAATATATCGGCCGCACCTTCCGCGAATCGCGAGGCCGCCCGACCTATGTCATCGGCGAAACGGATGCCGACCGCGCCACGCGCAACAACGAGGTGATCGGCTTCCGGCGGCCGGCGGAATAAAATTCTTTCTTGTCCCTCCCCCGCTTGCGGAGGAGGGATAACGGCCCTACCCCACCGCCTTGATCACCCGTGCGGTCTTTTCGAAAATCTCGCCGATCTGGTTCTCGCTGACGATCAGCGGCGGCGACATGGCAAGCGAATCGCCGACCGCGCGCAGCATGATCCCCTCGTCGTGGAAGCCGCGCTCCATCGCCTCGAACCCGCGCTTGCCGACGCCGTCGGGCTTCGACGCCAGATCAATGCCGACGGTGAGACCGACGCAGCGGATGTCGAGCACATTCGGCAGACCCTTCAGCGTCATGCAGGCGTCGTACCAGGCGGGCTCGATCTTTTTGGTGCGCGCGAACAGATCCTCGTCGCGATAGACATCGAGCGTGGCAAGGCCCGCCGCCACTGCCAGCGGATGCGCCGAGTACGTATAGC
>JAEVZN010000072.1 GCA_023392205.1 Pseudomonadota bacterium | reverse complement strand
CCGCACAGCGGGTCGCGGATATCCCCGATCCGACCGCCGATCTCAATCCGGCCAAGCCGAACACGACCTATCCGGTCGACCGTCCGCAGACCGACGAGATGATCGCGACCTCCTACAACAATTTTTTCGAGTTCGGCTCCGACAAGTCGATTTCGCGGGCGGCGCAGGCCCTGCGCATTCGCCCGTGGACGATTGCCATCGACGGCATGGTGGAGAAGCCGTTCGAGATCGGCGTCGACGACCTGATCCGCAAGATGCCGTTGGAGGAGCGCGTCTATCGCCTGCGCTGTGTCGAAGCCTGGAGTATGACGATTCCCTGGACCGGCTTTCCGCTGGCGAAGCTGGTGGAGATGGCAAAGCCCTTGTCGTCGGCGACCTATCTGCAGATGCAGACCTTCAAGGATGCATCTGTGGCGCCGGGCCAGCGGCAGACCTGGTATCCTTGGCCCTATACGGAAGGTCTCACCATGGCGGAGGCCAATCACGACCTCGCGTTTCTGGTTACCGGTGTCTATGGCCGTCCTGCGCCCAAGCAGATGGGCGCGCCGTTGCGGCTCGCGGTGCCGTGGAAATACGGGTTCAAGTCGGTCAAGTCGATCGTGCGCTTCACCTTCACTGACAAGCGGCCGAAATCCTATTGGGAATCCCTGCAATCGAGCGAATACGGCTTCTGGGCGAATGTGAATCCGAAAGTCGATCATCCGCGCTGGAGCCAGGCCACCGAACAGGTGATCGGCGGCGACAAGCGCGTGCCGACGGTCCTGTTCAATGGCTATGGCGAATGGGTTGCCGATCTCTACAAGGGCCTGGACGGCGAACGGCTTTACGTCTGAGCGGCCGGATATTCCGCCGATTCCCGCGACAGCGGGAATCCAGTGTTGATGTCACTGGGTCCCCGCCTTCGCGGGGACGAGCGGTGAGCGGGTCAATGCATAGCCGGATTTACGGCGCGACCGCGATGGCGGCGATCTCCACCTTCACGTCACGCGGCAAGCGTGCGACTTCCACCGTCGCGCGCGCCGGCGGATTGCTCTTGAAGAACGTGGCATACACGCCGTTCATCTTGCCGAATTCATTGAGATCCTTGAGAAAGACGGTGGTGGACACGACATGCTCCATCGTCAGCCCTTCCGCCGCGAGCACGGCCTGAAGATTCTCCAGAACGAGCTTTGTCTCCTCTTCGATCGTACCTTTGACGAGCTGGTTCGTCTTCGGATCGATCGCGATCTGTCCGGCAAGATAGATGGTGTTGCCGGCGCGCACGGCCTGCGAATAGGGGCCAATGGCTTCCGGCGCATTCGGCGTGGAAATGATCTTGCGTCCGGCCGTCTGCGCCTGGGCCGTGACAGAGAAAGCGAGAATGCAGCCAAGCGCGAGCATCGATTGCGAAATTCTGGATTTCAGCATGACGTCCTCTCTGGAATTGCGGATGTTCTGGAAAGCAGATGTCGGCATTCGCTTGAAGCCCGGCTGACCGGGCACGCCAAATTAGATCGCTGGAACCCGCAGCTTGCAAGCGGACGCAGTTTCGCAGCCGCCCCCACGCAAGAAAAAAACCGGACCGCGAGGGAGCGGCCCGGTTGAGAGTAGTGCCGGCGCGGGAATGCCGGCATCACCTTCCAGAGGGGAATCACTGACTGCGACGCATCGCGATCTGGGAGGATTCAGGACCCATCGCATTCAGTTGAATAATTATGTGTTTGCAAGAACCGGCCGGCAAGCTACCTGCCCGTTGGTCAGCCATGCATCAACCGCAAGTCTGCAAGGGTTCCGCAGGCCGGTACGTCAGAATGTCCAGCGCTGCGCCTTGGACACCAGGAAGTCGCGGAACACCTGCACACGCGCCACCGATTTCAGTTCTTCCGGATAGACGAAATACGCATCGAGCGAGATTGCGTCGGTATGTGCAAGCAATTGCACCAGACCGCTATTCTCCTCGATCAGGTAATCGGGAAGTAGGGCGATTCCCACGCCCTGCTGGCAGGCGCGCAGCAACGCCAGAATATTGTTGACCATCAGCACCGGCGTGCGCGGCTGTTTGCCTTCGCGGCCCACTTCGAGCGGCCAGCTCCTGTTCTGCAGGAAGGTTGGGATATGTCCGCCGCCCAACAGCATGATGCGGTGATTGTCGAGATCCTCGATCTTGCCCGGTGTGCCGAAGCGCTTGAGATATTCCGGCGAGGCATAGGCGTGGAAATGCACCGAGAACAGCTTGCGCTGAATCAGGTCCGGTTGGGTCGGAATGCGCAGGCGGATCGCCACATCGGCCTCGCGCATGGCAAGATCGAGTTCCTCGTCAGTGGTGATCAGCGAGATGCGAATGTCGGGATACAGATCGATGAATTCGCCGAGCTTGGGCGTCAGCCAATGCGTGCCGAGACCGACGGTGGTCGTCACCCGAAGATCGCCATTGGGTCGTTCGCGGCTGTCGGTGAGTTTCGCGCGCGCCGATTCCAGCTTCATGAACACTTCATGCGCGGTGCGATACAACAACTCGCCCTGTTCGGTGAGGATCAGGCCCCGCGCATGGCGATGAAACAGCGCCACGTTCAGCGCCTGTTCGAGCGCACTGACCTGACGCGAGACGGCCGATTGCGACAGGCCGAGCTGTTCGCCCGCATGCGTGAAGCTGCCGGCTTCCGCTGCGGCGTGAAACACCTTCAGCTTGTCCCAGTCCATCGATGTCATCGAAAATCGCGATCGTTGCTGGAGCACCTTGGCACCGCCTATTCCGCTGCCACGCGCGTCTGCGCATGAGCGGCGATGAATCGTTCTGCTTCGAGAGCAGCCATGCAGCCCTGGCCGGCGGCCGTGACCGCCTGCCGGTAGATGTCGTCGGTCACATCGCCCGCGGCAAACAGGCCGGGCACCGAAGTTGCGGTCGAATAGGGCGCGGTCGCCACATAGCCCGACGGTTTCATCTCCACTTTGCCCTGGACAAGTTCGGTCGAGGGCGTATGCCCGATGGCGATGAACACGCCGTCAACATGGCGTTCGGTCACGGCGCCGGTCTTGAGGTTGCGGATTCGCGCTTTGGTCACCTTGGTCGGCTGCTCGGTGCCGTCGAGATCGTCCACGGCACTGTCCCAGATGACTTCGATCTTCGGATTCTTGAACAAGCGGTCCTGTAGGATGCGTTCGGCCCGCAACGTATCGCGGCGATGCACCAGCGTGACCTTGGTCGCGAAATTGGTCAGGAACAAAGCCTCCTCGACGGCAGTATTGCCGCCGCCGACAACGATCACTTCCTTGCCACGATAGAAGAAGCCGTCGCAGGTCGCGCAGGCCGAGACGCCGAAGCCCTTGTATTTCTCCTCGAAAGGCATGCCGAGCCAGCGAGCCTGGGCGCCAGTGGCGAGGATCACGGTGTCGGCCAGATAGATGTCGCCGGAATCGCAGGTCAGGCGGAACGGCCGCTGCGATGTGTCGAGGTCGTTGACGTGATCGGTAACGATGCGGGTGCCGACATGCTCGGCCTGCTTCTGCATCTGTTCCATCAGCCACGGGCCCTGGATGACGTCGGCAAAACCCGGATAATTCTCCACATCGGTGGTGATGGTGAGTTGCCCGCCCGGCTGATAGCCCTGGATCAGGACCGGCTCCAGCATGGCCCGCGCGGCATACACGGCCGCGGTATAGCCGGCCGGGCCGGACCCGATGATGACAACCTTGGCGTGATGGGACTTGCTCATCGCACGATCCTTGATCGGCCAGGCCTGGACAGGCCTCTAGAGAGGGCTTCAGAAAATTTGTGCGTCGCGAATTTATGCATTTGGCTGAGCTATGCAAGTTTCGCAACCCATAAGCCCGTGAGCTGTGCGCTACGCAATGGACGTCGCTCACGGAGGGCCGCCGCGCAATTTTATTTCGCGTCCTGTGGAGGTTTCCGGTATCGTCCGGCCGCCTGGAGGATGCGATGCTGGCCCGGCTCGATGCCATAGACTGGAAAATTCTTGCGGAATTGCAAGCCGATGGCCGCATGACCAATGTGGAATTGGCCAAGCGGGTCGGCATTTCCGCGCCGCCATGCCTGCGCCGGGTGCGGGCGCTGGAGGAGGCCGGTTATATCCGCGGCTACCGGGCGCTGCTGGACGAGAAGCGGCTCGGCTATGAGGTGACGATGTTCGCGCTCGTTCATCTGTCCAGCCAGGCGGAAACCGATCTCGCCGATTTCGAGAGCTTCGTCCGCGGCCAGCCATTCGTCCGGGAATGCTGGATGCTTTCCGGGGAAGTCGATTTCATCCTGAAATGCGTTGCGCCCGACCTGAAGACCTTTCAGGCCTTTGTCAGCGATCTCACCGCTGCCCCGCATGTTCGCAATGTCAAAACATCGCTGGTGTTGCGCGTGTCCAAGGACATGCCGGCGGTGCCGATTGATGCCGAGCCGAGCTGATTGCGGGCGAGGTCCCATCGCACGGCGCGTGCATTGCGATCCTGTTGAACGATATGCGGCTGTTTGCGCCACAAGATGTGGGCCGATGTCCAATTGACGCGGCAGGCCGTGCCGATAACATGCGCCTAATCGCAACGGGCCAGCAGGTGTCGGATTCGGACTGACAATACAACATCAGCGCAGACAAGAAGCCGGACCGAACCGGAGGCTCGCGCCATCACCAGAGATCCAGGGAGGATTATCAATGCGCACAGATCGCCGAACGTTTCTGAAGGGCACGGCTGCCGCCGCTGCCGCCACCACGTTGCCCATGTCCGGCGCCTTTGCCGCCGAAGAGCTGAAGCTCGCAAGCTTCGTGCCGCCGACCCATTCCATCTGGGTCAATCCGATCACGCCCTGGGCGAAAGAAATCGACACCAAGAGCGGCGGCAAGATGACCGTGCGCCTGTTTCCCTCGATGCAGCTCGGCGGCAAGGCACCCGAATTGTACCGGCAGATGGTGACGGGCATTGCCGACATCGTGTTCACATTGCCCGGCTATACGTCCGGCGACTTCCCGATGCTGTCGATGACGGAGTTGCCCGGCACCGCCGACAGCGCCGAAGACGGCACCCGCAAGCTCTGGGCGAACATGAAGTTCTTCGACAAGGAGCTCGAAGCCGCCAAGGTGCTGATGCTGTGGAATTCTGACACGGCCGGCATCATGAGCCGCGAAAAGCCGGTGCGCACGCTGGAAGACATGAAGGGCATGCGCATCCGCACGCCGTCGGCCGCGCAATCCGCGCAGCTTGAGGCGCTCGGCGCCATTCCGGTCAGCATGCCGGTGACGCAGATCTACAATTCGCTGGAACGTGGCGTGATCGATGCCACCATGATCCCGCTCTCGGCCATGCTCGACTTCAAGCTGCTCGAGGTGGTCAAGCATCTCACCACCAACGCGCCGCTCGGCCGTTCGCCATTCATCGTTGCGATGAACCGCAAGCGCTATGAAGGTCTGCCGGCCGACATGAAGAAGCTGATCGACGACACCACGGGCCTCGAAATGAGCCTTGGCGGAGCGCGCAGCTACGACAAGAAAAACCAGGAGGCAATCGCCCAGGCCAAGAGCCAGCGTGAACTGTATGAATTGCCGGCCGCCGAGCACAAGCGCTGGGTGGAGGTGTTCCAGCCGCTGATCAAGAAGACCGCGGAGGACAACGACAAGAAGGGTCTGCCCGGCACCGCGCTGATCAAGGCCTATAACCTCGTCAGTTGATCCGGCACAGAGACAGCCGGAACATCGAAGAGCGGGAAACGGTCCAGGGCCAGAAATGCTGAATCTCTTTGACCGTTTCCTGCGGCTGCTCGCGCTGTGCGCGGGCGTCGTGCTTCTGCTGCTGATGTTGTTCACGGTGACCGACGTTGTGCTGCGCTATCTGTTCAATGCGCCGCTTCGCAGCGTCTTTGAATTCACCGAATTTGCGATGGCGGTGATCGTCTTCCTCGCCATCGCCTATGCCGGATGGATGGGCAGCCATATCTCGGTCGACGTGTTCGAGAAATGGCTCGACCGGCCATCGCTGCGCTTTCTTCCCGCCTTGCTGGCGCTGATCGGCGCGGTGCTGTTCGCGATCATCGCCTGGCGCGCAACGCTCGAGACGATGGCGACCTTCGGCCAGTTCAGCAACATGCTGCGCTGGCCGCATTATCCTTTCCGCTTCACTGTCGCTTTCGGCGCGGCAATGCTGTCGATTGTACTGCTGATCCAGGCCGTGCAGGCTCTGCGTCGCAAGCCCGCCAAGGATCAATCGTAATGTCGTCGGAAATGATCGGCCTGACCGGCGTCATCGTTATGCTGTTGCTGCTGGCATTGCGGATGCCGATCGGTATCGCGATGCTGACGGTCGGATCGGTCGGCTTTGCGGTGCTGCACGGGGTCGATCCCGCGCTGGCCATGCTCGGCACCTATCCCTACAGCTATTCGGCTGTGTACGAACTCGCGGTCATCCCGCTCTTCGTGCTGCTCGGCAATGCCGCCGCGGTTTCGGGCATGGGGCGCGACCTGTTTGCCGCCGCCTATGCCTGGGTCGGGCATTGGCGCGGCGGCCTGTCGTCGGCGACGATTCTCGCCTGTGCGGGATTCGCCGCGCTGTCGGGATCGAGCGTGGCGTCGGCGGTGACCATGGGCCGGGTCTGCCTGCCGGAAATGAAGCGCTACAATTACGACGACCGGCTGGCCACCGGCACGGTCGCTGCGGGCGGGACGCTCGGCATCCTGATCCCGCCCAGTACCGCGTTCATCATCTATGCGATCCTCACCGAGGAATCGATCGGCAAGCTGCTGCTGGCGGGCTTTCTGCCTGGCCTGTTGATGACGATCATGTTCGTCCTGACGATTGCGATCTGGACCCGCCTTAAGCCCGAACTTGGACCGCCGGCACCGTCGGCGGCAAGTACGCAGCGCCTGAAGACGCTCGTGCAGGCGGCGCCGATGTTCACCATCGTGTTCGCGACCATCGGGGGCATCTATGCCGGCATCTTCACGCCGGGTGAGGCGGCCGCGGTCGGCGCCTTCATGGCGCTCGCCTATGCGGCTTGGAAGCGCTCATTGGG
>JAEVZN010000507.1 GCA_023392205.1 Pseudomonadota bacterium | reverse complement strand
CCGCCGATCCCGGACAGCGAATCCCCGCAATGGGCGATCAGGGCATTGACCAGCGTCCCGGTCTGGTGGCCGGCGGCCGGATGCACGACGAGGCCGGCCGGCTTGTCGATGACGATCAGCTGGTCGTCCTCATAGAGGACGGTGAGGGGGATGGCCTCGCCTTCCGGCTCCGCCGGTTCGGGCGGCGGCACCAGCACACTCAGTATTTCGCCAGCCTTCACCTTGTAGCCGGGATCGTCGAGCCGGCGGGTACCCGCGGTGACGGCGCCGGCGAGGATGAGGGCTTTCAGGCGCGTGCGGGAGAGGGCTGGCAGCCCTTCTGCCAGCACACGGTCGAGCCGTCCGCCGGCGCGCGCGGAATCGACTTCGAGCGTTTCCAGTTGCTCGCCCTGCTGAATGGTCGCTGTCATGGGCGACCAGCTAACGCGCTTTTGTGGCGGACGGAGGCCTTGGCGCGCGCGCGGAGTGCCTTCGGTTTCAGAAACGGCAATCGACACTCTGGTGGCGGCGGCGCCGCCGCTCGCAGATGCGATGCTGCGGCGTGATTGGGATGCATAACGGTTCGCTGCGCCACTCCATAACCCGCATCGGCAAAGCGCTTTCCAATCGTCGCATGGCTTGTACGCGCGAGGGCTGTGCGATACGTCCACACACGCAAGCGAGCCCTTTCGACATGTCCAGCCAAGAACCGCTCAAAGACCCCGACGGCAAGCCGCTCGATCCGGCTGCGCAGGCCGTGGTCAACAAGGCGCGCCGCATGTCGATGCTGTCCGGCGTGGCCACGCTGCTCGGCATCTCGGTGGTGCTGGTGATGATCGGCTATCGCCTGTCCACCATGGAAGGCAGCGTCCCGGCAAAGGTGGATGTGGTGTCCGCCTTGCCAAAAGGCGCGCGGGTGATTGCGACGCATGTGGCGGGCGACCGCGTGATCGTCAGCGTCGATGTCGGCGGCGTCACGGAGATTCGCACTTACGACGTGCGTACACTCGCGGAAACCGGGCGGCTGCGCTTCGTCGAGGAGCGTTAGTGCGATTGCTGCGGCGCAGTGCGCCTGCAGCTTTGCCGTGAGGCGCTTGAAGATCGGCTGAATCCCCAATCCGGCCGATGCGGCCTGCCCGGTTCCTGATCATTACGAGAAATTTCAAAAATTTGACACGGCACCGGCAGCCGCCATGCGCGTTATTTACGGCAATAACAAACGGCAAATCCGAATTGTGGGAGATGCACGTCTGCCAGCAAGCAGAGGAGAAGACGATGACCGACACGCAATCTGCCGATCGGACTCCACCACCAAATCCGCCCTGTCCGCTATGCGGCGGCGAAACGGTGTTGCAGGTTCTACATGCGGCGGTCGCGAAAGTCGCCGACGTCTTCCGGTGCAAACAATGCGGCGTCGAGTATCCGGTGTCCAAGAACGCCACTAACCTCTGAGGGACGCGCGCCGGCACGTCCCCCGCATGGGCCTCACATCAGCCCGGAATGAGTTTGCGTTGCTGCGGACGGAATGCTGTCCACGATGCCCAGGCCAGGATGAGGGCCGAGAGCACGACGAAAACGCCGCTGATCGGACGCGTGATGAAAACCGAGAAATCGCCGCGCGAGATCAGCAGCGCGCGCCGCAGATTCTCTTCCATCAGCGGGCCCAGCACGAAGCCGAGCAGCAGCGGGGCTGGCTGGAAATCCAGCAGCCGCATGCCGTAGCCGATCAGGCCGAAAAACAGCATCATGTAGATGTCGAAGACCGAATTGTTGATGCTGTACACGCCGATGCAGATGAACATCAGCACCGCTGGATAAAGCAGGTGATAGGGTACGGCGAGTACCCGCACCCACAATCCGATCAGCGGAATGTTCAGCACCAGCAACAGCACGTTGCCGATCCAGAAGCTCATGATCAGGCCCCAGAACAATTCGGGGTTCTTGGTCATGAGCTGCGGACCCGGCGTGATTCCGTGGATCATCAGCGCGGCGACCATCAGCGCCATCACCACGTTGCCGGGAATGCCGAGCGTCATGGTCGGAATAAAGGCGGTCTGGTCGGCGGCATTGTTGGCGGATTCGGGCGCGGTCAGACCCTCGATCGCCCCCTTGCCGAAGCGCGAGGGATCCTTGGCAACTTTCTTCTCCACCGCATAAGCCATGAAGGAGGCGATGACGCCGCCGGTGCCGGGCAGGGCGCCGAAGAAGGAGCCGATCCCGGCGCCGCGGACCATCGGCGCGATCGAGCGTTTGACGTCATCCTTGGTCGGCACCATCGAGCGGAGCGTGATGCTCTTGCGGTCGACATGGCCGCGCTTGATCTGGTTGATGCTGGAAATCACCTCGGACACGCCGAACAGGCCCATGGCGATGGCAACCAGGCTGATGCCGTCATAGAGATAGGTAATGCCGAACCCGAGCCGCAATTGTCCGGTCTCGATATCGGCGCCGACAATGCCGAGCAGCACGCCCAGCAGCACCATGGCGATGCCCTTCATCGGTGCACCGGCCGAAATCGTAGAGGCGGCGATCAGGCCGAGCACCATCATCGCGAAATATTCGGCCGGGCCGAAATGCAGGGCGAAGCCGACGATCACCGGCGCGAACAGCATCATGATGATGATGCCGATGGTGCCGCCGAAGAAGGAGGCGATGGTGGTCATGAACAGGGCGACGCCGGCGCGGCCCTGTTTGGTCATCGGATAGCCGTCGAGGCAGGCGACGGCGGCGGAGGGCGTGCCGGGCAGGTTGAGCAGGATCGAGGCGGTCGAGCCGCCATAGGTCGAGCCGTAATACACGCCGGCCAGCATCACGATGGCCGAGGTGGCATCGAGATGGAATGTCACCGGCAGCAGGAGCGACAGCGCGGCCAGCGCGCCGATGCCCGGCAGCACGCCGATCAGCGTGCCGAGAAACACGCCGGCGAAGCAATACATCAGGTTCGACAGCGAGAACGCCGTCGATAGTCCGATTACAAGATTGTCGGCAAGATTCCCGATCATCAGAAGGGCCACCGGTAAATGGGAATCTGGATGCCGAGCCCCATGCGGAAGATCACGATCGCGATAATGCACAGGATGATGGCGAGGATGACCGTGCCGAGCGGGCCGAGCTTGTTGTCAGCCAGAACGGACAGGATCGTGAGAACGAAAATCGCCGGCGCCAGCCCGAGATAGGCGGTCACGAAAGCGAAGGATGCGACGGCCGCCAGCACGAAGAAAGCCGGACGCCATTCCGGCACCGGCAGGCCGCCCGGCCGGAACAAGGCGGGGATCAAGATGACGAGACCTACGAAGGCCAGCAGAACGCCGAGCGAAACCGGGAACATGCCCGGCCCCATCTGCCCGAAAGTGCCGAGGCGATAATTCGCACTCGAATGCAGGACAACGAATATGCCCAACAGGGCAAGTAACCCGCCGCCCAGGATATCGCGATAATCCCGGCGATACATACACTGCTCCGCAACTGTCCTGCCCAGCGCCTCATGTTTCGGGCAGGCCAGAGCGCGCCACAGAAACGTCATGCACCAAAAAAGGCCTGCGAAGCGGTTGCAACGGGGCATATCGTCTCAGGGCCGGTTTATCCCCCTCCAACGCCGCTGCAGTCCCACGATGCGGATTTTTCGGGTGTTTTTTCGCCTTCTGCGTGCAGGCTGACGGACCGTAAACCGTTCGCGATGCAAGCTCGACGCATGCTCATTCAAGGAATTCGAACCGCATCGCGGGCCGGACCGACTGATGAAGAGCATACTCGCATGGTGGGACCGTGAGGATGTGCATGCGTCGCGCGGTGCGCGCTCTCTGTTCCGCAATGTATAAAGACCGCCGGAGACCGTCATGCATGAGCCGCTCCCCATCGCCTCGGTTCCGGCCGTATCCCCGCCGGCGGCCATGTCGTTTGGCGGCGAGCGGCGCGAGTTCGGCAAACTGGTGAGCCGCGGCGCATTGCTCGAACTGGTCACGCTCGGCTTCTATCGCTTCTGGCTAGCCACCGACATGCGCCGGCATCTGTGGTCGCGCACATCGGCCGGCGGCGATTCCGCCGAATATACCGGCACCGCGAAGGAATTGCTGATCGGCTTTCTGGTCGCGATGGCCGTGCTGGTGCCGGTCTATCTTGCCTATTTCCTGATCGGCCTCGAAGCCGAGCGGCTGCAGGCCTACGCGTCGATCCCGCTGGTGCTGTTCTTCGTCGTCTTCACACAATTCGCCATGTATCGCGCGCGCCGCTATCGGCTTACGCGCACGGTGTGGCGGGGGTTGCGTTTCTCGATGGGCGGATCGGGATGGGATTATGCCTGGCGGTCTGTGCTGTGGGGATTGCTGGTGATCGTCACGGCCGGTCTGGCCTTGCCCTGGCGCAGTGCCGCGCTCGAACGCTTCAAGATGCGATATACATCTTACGGCGACCTGCAGGGATCGTTCGCAGGCACCGGACGCGACTTGTTCCGCCGTGCCTGGTGGCTGTGGCTGCTGGCCTGGCCTGCGGCCATGTTCGTTTTTCCGTTGCCGTTTCTGTATGCGATCTTCAAGGCCATCGAGTGGCGCTGGTGGATATCAGGTCTGCGCTTCGGCGATGTGCGCTTCGAGTCCGATCTCGACGCCGCGGCGCTGATGGGCGTTTACTGGAAGGTGATCGGCTGGCTTGTCGTGCTGGCGCTGTGTCTCGGTGCATGGTTTGCTGCCGTCTATGGTGCCGGCGCGAGCCTGATCGTTGTGTCAGGCAGTATGGATCAGCAGATCGCCGCGGTCGTGCAGCATCCGGCAATTCTGATCGCCTTCGGCCTCGGCTATCTGATGGCGGCGGTGGCGCTGAACGCAGTGATCCGGATCTATCTGATGCGCGATGTCTGGGCGAAGGTTGCGGCGACGACCGTCATCCATAACCTTGCCGCGGCCGACAATGTGAGCGGGCAGGGCGACGCGGTGGGCGCGCTCGGCGAAGGTTTTGCGGACAGTCTCGATGTCGGCGGCTTCTGATCCCGCAGCCGACAAGGCGACCGCACCGGACGCGGCTGCGACGTGGTCAGGCGTGTTCTATGACGGCCATTCAAACCGCAAGCGTCCGGTGACGTTGCGCGCGATCGCAGGCCCGGCGCCAGACGGTGTGCTTGAGATCGTCGAGGATGGCGCGGTGGTGGCCGTGTGGCCGTCCGCCGATCTGCGGCGGGCCGATTCCGCGCAAGTTCTGCGGCTCGCTTGCGTGAGCGCGCCCGCTCTGGCGCGGCTGGAAATCGCCGATGCTCAGGCGGCCGCCGCCATTGCCGCGCGCAGTGCCGCACTCGAGGACGGGCAAGGCCGGACACAGACCATGCGCATCGTCGGCTGGTCGCTGGCAGCCGCCTGTTCGATCGTGCTGGTGACGCTCTATGGAATTCCGCTGCTGGCCGACCGCATGGCGCCACTGGTGCCGGTGGCGCTGGAAGAGCGGTTGGGCGAGGCCGTGGACCGGCAGGTGCGCACGCTGCTCGGCGACGAGATCTGCATTGGGGCCGAGGGGCAGGCCGCGCTCGACGCCATGATGCGCAAGTTGGTAGAGGCCGGCGGCTATCGCGGGCCGCTGCATGTGCATGTGCTGTCGTCGGAGATGTCGAATGCATTCGCGCTGCCGGGCGGGCGGCTTTATCTGCTCGACGGCCTTCTTCAACGCTCGCGCCATGCCGATGAGGTGGCCGGCGTGATGGCGCATGAACTCGGCCACGCGCATCACCGCGATGGGTTGCGCCGGATGATCCAGACCGGCGGATCGTCCTTTCTGATCGGACTCCTGTTCGGCGATATCACCGGCAGCGGCGCGGTGGTGTTTGCGGCGCGCTCCATTCTCAATGCGTCGCATTCGCGCGAGGCGGAAACCCGCGCGGACGAATTTGCCATTGCCAGCATGCAGACGCTCGGCCGTTCGCCGCGCCCGCTCGGCGAATTGCTGGTGCGCGTGACCGGCGGCGGGAAACTTGCGACCATTGTCGACAGCCATCCGCTCAGCGCCGAGCGGCTCCGGCGGATGAAGGAGGCGGACGCGACCGCAACCGGCGCGCCGATCCTGACCGAGGCGCAATGGCAGGCGCTGCAAGGGATCTGCAAGGACAAGGCGCCGGGCGCCGCCGGGCGGCGGTGAGGCCGGACGCGCCGGCGGAACTGTGACAGTGCCGGACGCACCCGGACGGATGGCGGGTGTTGCGCAACGTGACAGCCGTCGGGTGTTGCGCAGCGGCGGATTTGCCGCTATCTGGAAGCCACGCTCCCTTCGTCTAGCGGTTAGGACGCGGCCCTCTCAAGGCTGAAACAGGGGTTCGATTCCCCTAGGGAGCGCCAGCCTTGATTATTC
>JAEVZN010000456.1 GCA_023392205.1 Pseudomonadota bacterium | reverse complement strand
CCCGCATGAGCCGTGCCACGGCGATGGCGGCGCCTAACGCGCCGCGATCCCGTGCTTGACGCCCCACTCGAACCAGTTGTCCACGGCCGTCCCGGTCAGAAGAATTCCGATGCCGCCGGTCAGCGTGCAGAGCGTTGCGAACCACCAGGCCCAGCGATGGATCGATTCGACGGTGGCGTTGAAGCCCATCGTCCAGCGCCAGAACAGGGCCGCACGCTCGGCCGCAGTCCCGCGGTCGACGATCTGCTCGATCTCGCGTTCGCCGCCATAGCGCGTGACCGCCAGGATCGTTGCGCCATGCATGGCAAACAACAGTGCGGAGCCATACAGGAAGGCAATCGAAAGCATGTGGAAGGGATTGTAGAACAGATTTCCGTAATTGATGGAGAAGTTGTTGGTCCAGTCGAGATGCGAGAATATCCCGAATGGCACCGCCTCGCTCCAGCTTCCCATCAGCAGCGGGCGGATGAAGCCCAGCACCAGATACAGGAAGATGGCGGAGGCAAAGGCCCAGGCCACATGCGTGCCCATGCCGAGGACGCGTGCTCGCACATAGACGCGCACCCACCAGAGCAATATCGAGGCCGTGAGGAAAAAGCCCGCCATCAGCCACCAGCCGCCTTCCGTCAGCGGTGGTAGAACGCTGAGGCCGTGCTGCGGCAGCGGCGGATCGAGCGACAGCCAGAAAAACTGCCGGACGAATTCGAGCGGGCTCCAGTTGACTTGCGCCAGCATGTTGAGACCGATGATCTCGATCGCAACGAAGCCGAACATCAGCGACGCGACACCGGTCCATCCGAGATAGAAGGGACCGATCTGCGCATCACCGATCTTGCCGAGCCAGTAATTGAAACTGCCGCCCTGCCTTACATAAGGCCCGACCGAAACCGGCACGCCCTGGTAGAGCGGGGAACGTACCTGCACGGCAGTGAAGATATTCTGATATTCAGCCATGACATGTCCCTTCGCTTACCGTGGAGACCAGATCGGCACGCTGCGCCACCATTCCCACCAATTGACCCATGGCTCGCCTTCCGGCCACAGCCAGGACGGGCCGCTGATGACGATGCAGACCGCGCTCCAGAAGCCGGCCGACAGCGCCAGGAACAGGCCGAGGCGATGGATCCCGAGAGTGCCGATTGACCAGCCGATGGTGTCGCGGAAGAACGTGTTCTCGTGCTCGGCGGTTTTCACCACTTCGCCGGGCTTGGGATTTGTTGCCGACAGAACCAGTGCCCCATGCAGGGCGAGCGCGAGCGTCGTCGTGAAGAAGAACGCAATCGCGATCATATGGGCGGGGTTGTAGTGGAAGTTTCCGTACTGGTAGCCGGTATTCGACACCCAATCGAGATGGCTCATGATGCCGTAAGGAAATCCGTACGACCAAGATCCCATCAGGACGGGCCGGATCACCACCAGCGAGACATAGGCGAAGATTGCGACGCTGAACGCTATCGGCACATGATATCCGATACCGAGCTTGCGGCAGATTTCCGCTTCCCGCAAAGCCCAGGAGCCGAAGGCGCCGATGGCGCAGATCGTAACCAATTGCCAGATGCCGCCCTGCTTGAGCGGCGCGAAGGCCAGCCCGAATTCGGGCGGCGGCGGATTGATGCTGATCAGCCAGATATTCCAGGTCGGACCCAGGGCCGCGCCGTAGATGATCAGCGCGGTTCCGACGAAGGAAAAGAAGATCGTGGTGACGCCGAAAAAGCCGACATAAAACGGCCCGGCCCAGAAATCGAAAAGATCTCCGCCGATCAGCGTTCCCCCGCGAACGCGATATTTTGGTTCAAAACTGAGCATGGCCATCTTGTGGACCCTCCGTTTTGCAGGCCGCCTGTGGCGGCCTGCTCGCAGCCCTGCCGTCGCCCGACGGGGCGCCGGGGGTACCCCGCCTCGTCCGCCAGTCTTGAAGTCGCGTCAGCCGGTCTTGATGTCGAACGGTGTTTCGATCGTCATGCTGGCAGCGGGGGCACGCGGGCCCTCGAGCCAGTTGAACCGGTTTGTGCTGAGCAGGATGAAATGAATCACCAGCGCCAGCGCGAACAGGAAGGTAAACAATGCGATCAGCGTTCTGCGCGGATCGAACAGAAGCCATACTTTCCACATTGGTTATCCTCCTATGACACGAACGGGATGAGGGAAGTCACCGTCTCGCCCGCACCCTCAAGGAATGCGTAGCCCTTTGGCCCCGGCAACCATGGACGCCACTGCCAGACAAGGAAGTGAGCCACAGCGCAGATGCCAACGAAGACGATGAAGCTCGTGACGAAGATGGAATGGAATTCCTTCGCCTCTTGCTCCGTCAGTCCCGACAGAGAGCCGCCCCTAGTGTCAGCCATGTTGGTACTCTCCGGTTTGGCCTTTCGGCCGTTACCGCGCATATCCCGCGCGGCAAGGATTGCGATGCCGGTTGCCCGCCATCGCAAGCTTTCCACCCGGCCGAGACCGGACGAAAATTCGGCGGGATTGCAGCCGCGTGATGGCCCAATCCCTTTTCCAACAGGCTTGAATGCGCCCGGTATGACCGGACATCTCCTCGTGCAATCTTGCCCAAACGCGAACGCACTAACCCATGAAAACCATCGGCATGATCTTGTCGGTCGATGCCTTGGCTTCCGCGAAAATCGATCGGCGTGACAATCCATCCGCCGGCCTGGACATCCAGCTCCACGGCATCAGGCGTCCCACCAGAGCGGAGGACAGAAAGATCGAATACAGCGCGCCGTGCAGCAGCCGGAACTCGATCGCATGAGGCCGCCCGCGCGGTACGGCGACATGCCGGATGTCTGTTTCCAGAGCCATCACCTGCCCTCCCCTGTCCTGTCCGTGTTTGCGTGTGTCATGCCGCGCGTCCTTCAACGAGCGTAATGCCTGCGCGCGCCACACAATCGGCGGTCACGCGATCCTGCCCGCTATGGCGGGCATGCCGTTCGGCTGCATCTCGCAACCGTTTCGCTGCGGAAATCCGCACCAGTACCGGATGCGTATCCACCAGCCGGTCGAGCTCACTCTTGGCGTCGTCGTTCCAGGCGAGTTCGGATAGCGGCCGGGCCAGTGTCTGCTCGACCTTGTCCATATCGGCGGCAAGCGGAAGAATATGGAACAGCGCATCGAACAATGCGTTGCAGACCTCCTGCACGAGATAGGTCGCGCCGGAATATCCCATGAACGGCGTGCCGGTATGGCGTCTGATCACCGCGCCCGGAAACGATGCGGGAATGTAGATGCTGCGTCCTCCGGCCTCCGCCAGATACATGCGCTCGTTATAGCTGCCGAACAGAACCAGTGGTGGCTTCTCGCGGATCGCCTTGCGGACCGCTTCGTTATCCGGCTTCACCCCAGCGCGCCGCGCGACTGCGAAATTGCACGTCATCCCCATGTCGTCTTCGAGGAAGCTCTGCACGCCGCGCGCATAGGTTTCGTTCGCGACGATTCCGAAACTTGCCGTGCCATAGAAATCCTGCGTCACCGACCGCCACAAATCCCAGAGCGGCTTGATCGTGGTGTGCTTTTCCCGGGTGATGAACGGCTCAGGATCGAGTTCGAGCAGGTCGCCCAAGGTGCGCAGGAACTTCGTGGTGGAATGCAGGCCGATCGGCGCCTGCAGATAGGGGCGGTTCAGCGCCTCGCAGAGCAACCGGCCGAACTCGCGATACATGCAGATATTCACGTCCGCATTGATGAGCCGCGGGATGTCCTGGAGATGGCTGCCAAGCGGAAACACCATATTCACTTCGGCACCCAGGCCTTCGACCAGGCGCCTGATTTCGGCAAGGTCGGACGGCATGTTGAAGGTGCCGTAGCAGGGGCCGATGATGTTGACGCGCGGCTTCTCGCCCTCCTTGCGGGGCTTGCGATCCGGCACCTTCTTCAGCCCGTATTCGCTCCACAGCCACATCAGGGCGCGATTGCCGCTCTGCCACTGATCCTCATCGATGGTGCGCGGCAGGAAGCGCTTGATATTGGTGCCTTCGGGCGTCACGCCGCCGCCGATCATCTCGGCGATCGAGCCGGTTACGACCACGGCCGGGAGGTCCGGATCGAGCGTCCGGTGCGCGCGCTTCATCGCGCCCTCTGTGCCCTTCTGGCCGAGTTCTTCCTCGGCAAGGCCCGTCACCACAATCGGCAATTCATGCGGCGGCAGCGCGTCCGTGTAATGCAGCACGGACGTGACCGGCAGATTCTCGCAACCGACAGGTCCGTCGATGATGACCTGCAGGCCCTTCACCGCCGTGAAGACATAGACCGAGCCCCAATAGCCTCCGGCGCGGTCGTGATCGATGACAAGCATCAGATCATTCTCCCGCTCTTGAAGTCGCTCTGGTCGCCGGAGCTGCGTTGCTTGGCGAGCGCGGCCATCTGCTTGCGATAGCGCTCGCGGAATTCCGGCTTCGGCTGCGGGGTATCTTCCCACACGCCTGCCGCATCGCCGGTGCCGACATCGCTGAAGAACTCACGCATGGCATCGAAGCGCGCCTTGTTTCGGAGCGCCGCATTGACAACCTGGGCAAGCGATCCCGCGCCGGCCGGCCCCATCAAGGGGCGCGCCGAAATGAGATTGGTGAAATAAAGCGCCGGGATCGCCAGCTCTTTCGCCTTCTGGACGACCGGCGTCGTACCGATGGCGAGATCCGGCCTGTATTCCTCGACCGCTGCGATGTCCTGCTCCAGCGAAGCGCGGAATTGAACCGGAATGCCCTGGCCTTCGAGCCATTCGCGGTCCGGATCGGACCAGCGCGTGCGCGGGCAGGCCGTGCCGACATAGGCGACATCCGCCCCGCTTTCGACCAGCAGGCGCGCGACCAGCAACTCCGATCCCTCGTAACCCGACAGAGTGATGCGGCCCTCGACCGGCGCACCGGCCAGCGCGCCCTTGATGGCAGGCAGGATACGGTTCTTGGCCGCATCGATCCGGTCGCGGCCCACGTTGCAGGCGGCACCGATCGCTTCCAGCCATGCCGCGGTCCCGTCATATCCGACCGGCGCCGAACCGACGACGGGGCGGCGCGCCGTGTCGAATTCCCTGATGGCAGCCGTGTAGAAGGGATGAATGGCGGCCACCGCGGCGCAATCGAGCGCGGCATACATCTCGCGCCATTCGCGGGTCGGCACCACCGGCCCTGCCGCCAAGCCCATCGGCTCCAGCATCATACCGATGCCGACCGGATCGGCCGGGAACATCTCGCCAAGCAATGTCACGGTCGGCTTTTCGGAGCGACCGGCGCGCGGAGCGGCAACAGGCCCCTGCTCGACCTCTTCGCGCGCATAATGCAGCATAGCGCCAGCCAGAACGTCCTTGGCTTCGGCATGGGTCGGCACCCCGAAGCCCGGCACATCTATACCGATGATGCGCACGCCGTTGATCTCGCGCGGCAACAAGCGAAGCGGAACGCCCGACGCCGCCGGCACGCAGAGATTGGTGATGACGATGGTGTCGTAATGTTTGGGGTCGGCGAGCTTGTAGACCGCCTCTCGAATGTCCTCGAACAGCTTGCCGGTGACCAGAGTTTCGGAATTGAACGGCACGTAGCCGACGGTGCGTCGCGCACCGTAAAAGTGTGATGTGAATGTCAGGCCATAGACGCAACAGGCCGAGCCGGACAGGATCGTTGCCGTTCGCCGCATCCGCAAACCGACACGCAGCGACCCGAATGCCGGACACATACTTTGCGGCTGGTCATGCGGACCTTTGGGATAGTCTTCGGCATAGCGCTTGAG
>JAEVZN010000445.1 GCA_023392205.1 Pseudomonadota bacterium | reverse complement strand
GAAACATCCTGCGCCTCGCGCACCCGCATCGCGGTCGCGGCAAGCTCTTCCGAGTCCTTGAGGGGATTGCCCGGGGTGACGATCCACCAGACCCGGTCGAGCCCGAGGCGCTTGAGAGCCATGAGGCTGACATGGCGATGTCCGGCATGGGCCGGATTGAAGGATCCGCCGTAAAGCCCGACCCGCATGCCGGGAGCGATCCGCGGCAGGCGGGCGAGGCCGGAAGGGGCGATGCGGAAACGGGATGGCTCAAGCCTCACGGACGCGCCTGGCCCGAGCCGCGGACGCGGTACTTGAACGAGGTCAGCTGCTCGACGCCGACCGGGCCGCGCGCATGCATGCGGCCGGTGGCGATGCCGATTTCCGCACCGAAGCCGAATTCGCCGCCATCGGCAAATTGCGTCGAGGCGTTATGCAGGACGATGGCGGAATCCACTTCCGACAGGAAGCGCTCGGCGGCGGCATTGTCGTCGGTGACGATGGCGTCGGTGTGCTGCGATCCGTAGCGGGCGATATGGTCCATCGCGCCATCGAGACCATCCACCATCCTGGCGGCAATGATTGCGTCGAGAAATTCCTTGCCGTAATCCTCGTCACCCGCAGGCTTGATGCGAGCGTCGAGTTTCTGAACATCGGCATCGCCGCGGATTTCGCAACCCGCATCGAGCAGCGCTTCGATAGCGGGCTTGAAAACCGCTTCGGCGGCATGGCGGTCGATCAACAGCGTCTCTGCCGCGCCGCAGACGCCGGTGCGCCGCATCTTGGCATTGTGAACGATGGCTGCTGCCATGTCGGCCTGCGCGGCCTTGTCGATATAGATGTGGCAGATACCTTCCAGATGCGCGAAGACCGGCACCCGCGCCTCGCTCTGCACGCGAGCCACGAGGCTCTTGCCGCCGCGCGGCACGATGACGTCAATCGTCCCGTTCAGGCCGGTCAGCATCGCGCCGACAGCCTCGCGGTCGCGCACGGGCACGAGCTGAACGCAATCCTCGGGCAGTTCCGCGACGCGCAGGCCCGCACACATCGCTTCATGGATCGCGCGCGACGAGCGGTGGGAATCCGAACCGCCGCGCAGGATGACGGCGTTGCCCGCTTTGAGGCAGAGCGCGCCGGCATCGGCGGTGACATTGGGGCGACTCTCATAGATGACACCGATCACGCCGATGGGGGTGCGCACCCGCTCGATGGCCATGCCGTTCGGCCGCTGCCATGTGGAGATCACGTGGCCGACCGGGTCCTTGAGCGCGGCAATGACGTCCAGCCCCTCGGCCATCCCGTCGATCCGGGCTTCGTTGAGCGTCAGACGGTCGAGAAAGGAGCCCGCTACACCGGCCGCTTCCGCGTCGGCGACATCGGCCGCATTGGCGGCAAGGATCGCGGCGGAAGCCTTGCGAATCTCGTCCGTCATCGCCTGCAGCGCGCGCGCTTTCTGAGCCGCCGGAGCCAGCGCAAGTATCCGCGCCGCCTTGCGGGCGCGGGTTCCCATATCCTGCATCAGCGCGGCAATGCTGGCATGATCGGATTTCGAATCGACGGTCTTCAGGGGCGCGGCCATAATTTCCAGCAGGGAATGAAAGTCGTGACTGTGAGAAGGTCCGTTTAGCATGGTGATGGCGCAGGCGCGAGAAAAGGGTCCGTCCCGGCCGGCTGGCATGCGTCGCAGGGACTGGCACACAGCCTTGCGGGGCGCGACCCGTTTCCTGCTGACAATTGCGGGGTTGCTGGCTTTGACGGGAGGGCAGGTGGACGCACAAACGCCGCAGATGCGGCCCGCGGGTTTTGTCGATGCGGCCCAGACGGTGCCGGGCCTCGCCGTCGATCTGCGCTATTTTGGAGCCGCAAATTTCATCGGGCGCCGGGTGGACGGCTACGATGCGCCAGTCTGCATCCTGACGCAGGCGGCGGCGGAAGCGTTGGCGGCCGTGCAGCGCGATCTGGCGCCGCGCGGACTGGGCCTGAAGGTGTTCGACTGCTACCGGCCGGCCCGTGCGGTGGCGCATTTCCTGCGCTGGGCGCGCGAGCCGGAAGACGGCCGCACCAAACAAGACTTCTATCCCGACTTGGACCGGCGCAACCTGTTCCGGGCGGGATATCTGGCCGCCCGGTCGGGCCATTCGCGGGGATCGACCGTCGATCTCACGCTGGTGCGGCTCCCGGGCGGACAGGAACTGGACATGGGGACGCCCTATGACTTTCTCTCGCCGCGCTCCGGCTCGCGCGCCGCGGTGACGGCGGAAGTGCGTGCCAATCGCAGGCTGCTTTCCGATGCCATGCGCAAGCGCGGCTTCATTCCCTACGCCAAGGAATGGTGGCACTTCACCCTGCGCAACGAGCCATTCCCGGACAGCTATTTCGATTTTCCGGTGCGCTGACGCCTAGCGTCCGCTCACCACCAGATCGTCGCGATGCACGATCTCGGTGCGTCCGGCGAATCCGAGAATCGTCTGCACGTCCGCCGAAGACTTGCCGACAATGCGCGCGGCATCTTCCGCGTCATAGGCTACCAGGCCGCGGCCGATCTCGTGACCGTCCAGATCGCGGATGATGACGGCATCGCCGCGCTGGAACGCGCCCTGACAGCGCTTCACGCCGGCGGGCAGCAGGCTCGCGCCGCGGCGTAGCGCCGCCACTGCACCGGCATCGATATGCAGCATGCCCTTGGGTTCGAGTGAGCCTGCGATCCAGCGCTTGCGCGCGGTCACCGGATTGGCGGGCGTCAGAAACCAGGTGCAGCGGCCGCCATCGGCAATCGCGCGCAGCGGGCTGAGCGTCTTGCCGGAGGCGATCACCATATG
>JAEVZN010000369.1 GCA_023392205.1 Pseudomonadota bacterium | reverse complement strand
GCGCCCAGATGACATCGTCGGGCTTGAGGATCTTGTGCAGTTCCTCGGCGAAATGCTCGTTGACCCGCGCATAGCCGGACAGATCCTGGCGCGAGAATTCCGCCAGATCGAGCCGGTAATGCAGGATCGGCCACAGCACCCGGTTGGCGAAGCCATAATAATATTCATTGTAGGCTTCCTTCGGCAGGTCGGCGAGCACGAAGGAAATGTTCTCCGATTCGATGGTGCGGGTTTCCAGTGTTTTGGTCGAGACGCGTCCGCTCCAGCCAAACCAGATGCCGGGATTCTTGCGCAATGCCCCGACCACGGCCACTTCGAGGCCGCCGGCGCGGGTGCCCGATTTCGGGGCCGATACGCGATTTGAAATGATGACTAGCCGCGCCAATACCGGTCCTCCCAACTGCGCGACAGGCGCATGGCTGTCAGGATCAGGCCTGCCATTGAATAGGTCTGCGGAAAATTACCCCATAATGCACCGGTCTGCATATGGATATGCTCGGCGAGCAGGCCGTAGCGATTGCGGTATTGCAGGGCATCGACGAACAGGTCGCGCGCCTCGTCCCGGCGGCCGAGCGCCCACCAGGCATCGATCAGCCAGAACCGGCAAATCAGGAACTCGCCCTCGGGCGTGCCGAAATCGTCCGGGCTCGCATAGCGCATGACATGCTTGCCGCGCACCAGATCGCGCTCGATGGCGGCGACGGTGGACACGAAGCGCGGATCGTCGACTTCAACCGCGCCGAGTTCGTGCAGCAGCAGCACGCTGGCATCGAGATCCTCCGAGCCGATGGCGGCGGTGAATGCGCCGCGCTTCTCGCTCCAGCATTTCTCCATGATGGTGGCATGCAGCCGGTCGGCCGCATCGTTCCAGCGCGTCGCGGCATCCGGCATGCCGAGACGCTGCGCGATGGCCGCCAGGCCGTGGCATCCCGCCCAGCACATCGCCATCGAATGCGTATGCACGCGCTGGCGTCCGCGATATTCCCAGATGCCGGCATCGGGCGTGAGCGCCAGCCGCTCGGCCTTGCGTCCCAGCACTTCAAGCAGTCCAAACAGCGACGCGGTGCCCATTTGCGGCAGCCGCTGGTCGTAGAACATCGGCATGGCGGCAAGGATGATGCTGCCATAGGTGTCGTGCTGTTCCTGCTGGGCCGCGGCATTGCCGATCCGCACCGGACCGTCGCCGCGATAGCCGGGCAGATGCGTGGCGATATATTCGTCCATCGGATCGGCCGGGACCACGCTGAAGACCGGATGGATATGCTCGGCCTCTTCGGACACGAGGTTGACGATATAGAGGATGAAATCCTCCATCGTGCGGGTGGCGCCGATGCGGTTCAGCGCCTTCACCACGAAATAGGCGTCGCGCAGCCAGCAGAAGCGATAATCCCAGGTGCGCCCCGAGCCCGGCGATTCCGGAATCGAGGTGGTATGCGCGGCGATGATCCCGCCGGTCTCCTCGAAATTCGACAGCTTCAGCGTGATCGCCGAACGGATCATCGCATCCTGCCAGTCATAGGCGAGGTTCAGGCGGCGCACCCATTCCTGCCAATAGTCGCGCGTCTTTTCGCGAAAGTCGCGGCAGGTCGGGGCAAGTGCGGTCGGAAACGGATCGTCGGCGCCATAGACCATGTGCAACGGCCTGGTCAGCACAAACGAGGCTTCGCGCTCGATATAGGCGAGTGGCGCATCGGTGGTCAGGCGCAAATGCGTGCCGCCGTCCCAGTAGCGGATATGGTTGGAGCCCACCGATCGATGGCTCATCGGCTGGCCGTAATTGTGCGTCGGCCGGAAGCGGATGGTGATGCGCGGCAGGCCCGCAACCGGCTCGATCAAGCGGATGAGTTGCGGGGCGCGATAGATCCGGTCGAAATTCTCAAACCGCGGGGCGAAATCGGTGATCCGCACAACGCCGCCATGCTCGTCGGTCAGCTCCGTGACCACGATCGGCGTGTTGCGCATATATTCCGATTTGACGTCCTTCAGCCCCTCGAGGACGACATCGGTAAAGCCCTTGTCTTCCTTCCCGGCCAGCAATCGGCAAAAGACAGGATCGCTGTCGAAGCGTGGAAAGCACCACCAGGTGATCCGCGAGCTCGGCTCCAGTAAAGCGGCCGTGCGCCCGTTGCCGATGATGGCGAGATCCAGCCCGTAATCCGTCATCGCCCCTCCCGGCGACCGGCTTTGCTCAGCGTTTCGAGCCAGAGACGGACGTCCTCCGGACCGTCGAAATTATACGTCGCGCCGGGAACGAAGCCGCTGACGGAAAAGCCGGTGCCGCCGAAATCCGGCAGCACCGCGAAGGCGGCATCGTCGGTCACGTCGTCGCCGACAAAGACAGGACGGCGGCCGGTAAAGGGCGCGATGGTCATCAATTCGCGCAGGCCCGTGCCCTTGTCGTATCCGCTCGGTTTTATCTCGACCACGAGTTTGCCGGGCAGCACCTGAAGCGAATCGCAAGCCTCGTTCCTGCAAATGGCCGCCACATGCTTGAGCACGTCGCCGCCGCGACGGTTGACGTCGTGATGCCGGCGCTCGGCACCTCGATCGCCGAGGGGACGCTGGTCGAGTGGAAGC
>JAEVZN010000274.1 GCA_023392205.1 Pseudomonadota bacterium | reverse complement strand
CACCATCACCGGCATCGATGGCGTCGATCCATCGCTGCGACGTGCAGCGCTCGGCGTCGGCATGACCGAGCGGCAAGCCCTGTTCAAGGTGGAATTGCCGCTCGCCATGCCGGTGATCATGGCCGGCATTCGCACCGCCGCTGTCTGGGTGATCGGCACCGCCACACTCGCCACGCCGATCGGGCAGACCAGTCTCGGCAATTACATCTTCAGCGGATTACAGACCCAGAACTGGGTATTCGTCCTGTTCGGCTGCGCCGCCGCAGCATTGCTGGCCATTGCTGTCGATCTGCTGCTCTCGCTCATGGAGCGCGGCGCCGCACGGCGCAGCCTGATGCCGGTTCTGGCGGGGCTTGCCGGACTGGCGCTGCTGCTGTCGCTGGCACTGGCGCCGGGTTTCGGCGGACGCAAGGCCGATGCCGCGGTCGGCGCCAAGACCTTCTCCGAGCAATATATCCTGGCTGCTTTGATGGCGCAGAAGCTTGGCGATGCCGGCATCGTGGCCAGCCGCCGCGAGGGCCTGGGATCGAGCGTGATCCTGTCGGCGCTCGCGACCGGCGAGATCGATGCCTATGTCGAATATACCGGCACCGTCTGGTCGAATGTGATGGGCCGCAGCGACATCCGTCCGCGCCGCGAGACGCTGGATACGGTGACGCAATTCCTGATGAATGAATACGGCATCCGCGTCGAAGGCGCTCTCGGCTTCGAGAATGCCTATGCACTGGCGATGAAACGCAGCGAGGCGGAGCGGCTCGGCATCCGCAGCATTGCCGATCTCGCGCGCCATGCGCCGGACCTGACGATTGCGGGCGATTACGAATTCCTCAGCCGTCCGGAATGGACCGCGCTGCGCGACACCTATGGACTGAATTTCAAGGGTCAGCGCGCCATGCAGGCGGAATTCATGTATCCGGCCGCCGGCAACGAGGTCGATGTGATCTCGGCCTATACGAGCGACGGCCGCATCGAGCAATACGATCTGGTGGTGCTCGACGATCCCAAAGGCGTGCTGCCCCCTTATGACGCGGTGCTGCTGCTGTCGCCGAAGCGCGCGGATGATGCGGATTTCCGCGCCGCCCTGCGTCCGCTCATTGGCGCCATCGACGTGACGCTGATGCGGCGCGCCAATCTGCGCGCCAACAAGGGCGAACCGCCGGACGCGGTCGCGCGCTGGATGGAGGAGCGGCTGAAATAGCTGCGCGGCGCTGCCGACCTATCCCCGCATCATCATCCGCTCGACTGCGGCGGTGTCGAAGAACTGCGTATAGGCGGCGAGCTTGCCGTCGCGGAATTCCACAAAATCGAGGGATTCCGTGTCCGACGTGGTGCCCGTGGCGCGGGCGCGCGCGCGGATCTTCACGCGGATCGCGGCGCGCTCGCCTTCGACAACGGCATCGACGATATCGCAGGCCAGAAACTCGAACGACGCGACCAGCATCTGCAACGCCTTGCGGGTGCCGTCGGCGCCGCTTTCGGTGAAGGCCACCGGACGCTGCTCCGGCGAGGCATTGAGCCGGAATTGCATGTCGTCGGTTGTATATTTCATCAGGAGATCGACATCGCCCTTCACGCGGGCAGCATAGACCTCACGCATCAGCTTGAGCACATCGTCGCGTTTCATGTGTGGCTCCCTCTCGCGCCCAGGATGGTCGCGCGATTTTTCGGCAACGTCCACCGCAGGTTGACGTGGCCCTCACCAAAAAAGGCCGGCATCTGCATGCCGGCCTTTCGGAAACCTACAACGGCCTCATTCCGAGGAGGCTGCAAAGTTTGCTTGATCCCACAGGGTTCGCGACGGCGAACCCGTCAGTGCAAAACGCTGTGGATCAATTCCGCGCCTTGTCGACCAGCGCGCGCTGCTTGATCCACGGCATCATCTCGCGCAGCTTCTCGCCGACTTGCTCGATCTCATGTGCCGCAAGCTTGGCGCGTGTCGCCTTGAAAGAGGTCTGGTTGACCTTGTTTTCCAGCATCCAGTCGCGCGTGAACTTGCCGGACTGGATGTCGTTGAGGACACGCTTCATCTCCGCCTTGGTCTCTGGCGTGATGATGCGCGGGCCGGTGACATACTCGCCGTATTCCGCAGTGTTGGAGATCGAGTAATTCATGTTGGCGATGCCGCCTTCGTAGATCAGGTCGACGATCAACTTCACCTCGTGCAGGCATTCGAAATACGCCATTTCCGGCGCATAGCCCGCTTCCACCAGCGTCTCGAAACCGGCCTTGATCAGTTCGACGAGACCGCCGCACAGCACGGTCTGCTCGCCGAACAGGTCGGTCTCGCATTCCTCCTTGAAAGTGGTCTCGATGATGCCGGCGCGGCCGCCGCCGATCGCCGAGGCATAGGACAGCCCAAGATCGTGCGCATTGCCGGAAGCGTCCTTGTGGATCGCGATCAGGCAGGGAACGCCGGCGCCACGCTGATATTCGCCGCGCACGGTATGGCCGGGGCCTTTCGGCGCGACCATCAGCACGTCGAGATCGGGGCGCGGCTCGATCAGGTTGAAATGCACGTTGAGGCCATGCGCGAACAGGAGCGCCGCGCCGTCCTTCATATTGGCATGCAGGTGGTCGCGATAGATGTCGCCCTGCAATTCATCGGGCGTCAGCATCATGATCACGTCGGCCCATTTGGCGGCCTCGGCCACCTCCATGACCTTGAAGCCTTCGCCCTCGGCCTTCTTGGCGGAGCCGGAGCCCTTGCGCAGCGCGATCGCCACGTCCTTCACGCCGGAATCCCGCATGTTGAGGGCGTGGGCATGGCCCTGGCTGCCATAGCCGACGACGGCGACCTTCTTGCCCTTGATCAGGTTCAGGTCGGCATCCCGGTCGTAGTAAACGCGCATTTTTTGTCCTCTCCGGCACTTGGGTTGAGGGCAGAAACGGCATACGGCCCGGAAAATCAAGCACCAATGGCGCAGGGCTCGTCCCTGCGGCGCAGCCTTACCAATAGCCGAAGAACAGCAGGATCTGCCGGGCGCTGAGGGCGATGACCAGGCAGCCGACCACCGCCATCAGCACACGCGCCGGCACGATGCGCGCGAGATAGCCGGCAAAGGGTGCCACGACCAGGCCGCCCAGGATCAGCGGGATCACCGGCAGGATATCCATCACGCCAAGGCCGATGGCAAAAGCTGCCGAGGTCACCAGGGTGACGAAAAATTCGGTCAGGTTGACCGAGCCGATCACAAAACGAGGGGCATGGCCGCCTCCGATCAGCGTTGATGTAACGATCGGGCCCCAGCCGCCGCCGCCGATGGCATCGAGAAGCCCACCGAAAAAGCCGACCACCGGCATCCCGCGCCATTTCGGCTCCATGCGCACGACAAACCGGAGCGCCTTGAACAGGATCACCAGCCCCATGATTGCCAGATAGACCGACACCAGGGGCGCGATCATCTTGCCATCGACGTTGGACAGGATCGTCGCGCCGATCGCGCCGCCCGCAGCGCCGGGAATCGCCAGCCGCCGGACAATGGACCAGTCCACATTGCGCTGCGCCCAGTGCGAGGCGCCCGACGCCGCCGTGGTGAAGATTTCGGCGATATGCACCATGGCGCTCGCCTGCGCGGGGCCGACGCCGAAGCTGAGCATGAAACTCGTGGCGACCACGCCGAATGCCATGCCCAGCGCGCCGTCGATCAACTGCGCGGCCATGCCCACGAAAAAGAACAACAGCCAGTCCGCTTCCATGCGCCCCCCGGAGCCTGCGCCGCGAAGACAGCACTTAAATCAGACTAAATCAATCAGAATAGTAGCATCAAAGCGCGGAGAGCCGCGGGAATTTTTGCTCGGCCAATTGCCAAAGCGTTGTTTCTTCGAGGATTTTCGCCGTCGCGTCGCGAGCGGCAATAAGCGCCGGCCGCAATTTGCAGGTGTGAACATCTGCACATTCCGGACAAGGGCGGTACGCGGTCTGGCTGGCGC
>JAEVZN010000194.1 GCA_023392205.1 Pseudomonadota bacterium | reverse complement strand
GGATAATAGCCGGTGAAGACGCGGTTGAGCACCACCTGCGCCACCGCCATCTGCCCGCGCTCGACCTCGCCGCGCGCTTCGAAATAAATCGCATTGGCGAGACATTTCTCGTGCCGGGCGCGGCTGGCGCCGGACAGGTTGAGCCGCTCGGCCGGCGTGCGCGGGCGCGCGCCCTCGCCTGTCACCTCGCCCTTGAGCGCAACGGTCTCGCCTGAGTCTTGGGTCGACATATCCGCCTGCGGATCGCGCGCGGCCTGCTTGATTTCAGGATCGACATGCGGCGGCGCCAGCACCGTCGGGACCTCGTCCTCGGTCCAGGGCTGAATGGTGCCGGTGCCGACGCCGAGTTCATGCGCGCCGAAATAGACGCGATTGGTCTTCTGGCCGGGTGTCGCATAGCGCATGAGTTGATCGACGGCTGCGTTGCCCCGCTCATCCCAGTCGGTCACCTTCGGATCGGGTTGCGGTGCGGCAGCATCCTCGGCGGCAAAGTCTTCGGCAGCAATGTTGTCAGCTGCAACCTCGTCCGCAGCAGCATTCTCGGCAGCAACATCCTTGGATGCCAACGCTGCCTCATCGGGTGCCGTAACCTGCGCGGGCTGTTTCACAGGTGGCTTCGCCGCCGCATGCGCCGCCGGCGCAATGGCGGCGGGATCGAGCATGCCCGCGATATCGGCACGACCGGATTCGACATCGGCGATTTCGGTCTCGCTGAAATCGATACGCGCAATCTCGGCCTCTGCGACCGGCGGCTCTGCCGGATTCGCCTCAACCGGCGCTGCATCGACGGGCGCTGCATCGACGGGCTTCACATCGAGCGATAGTGCCGCAATGGCAACGTCGCCCTGCGGCGCAGCATCGTTTGGCGCGTCAACTTGCGGCACAGGACGGGCCATCCGGTCGCCCTTCGGAGCGGCGCTGGTGCGGGTGTCGGGCTTTGCCGAGGCGGCTTCAGGTGCAGCCGCTTCGGCCTTTGGCTCTGGCAACAGGCGCGCCTCGGTCTTGGCCGGAGCTGATCGATCCGGCGACGGCTTAGCGGACGGTGCATCCGGCGTTGACGGGCGTACCGTCACGATGAGCTTGTCACCTTTCAGGCGGCGCTCGACGCGCGGAAAGTCATAGCGCGGCGGCGCGATCGTCACGTCGACCGGCGCCAGCAGCGGCACCGATCCGGTCACATCCAGCGCCTTCGGATCGAAGCTCGCAAGTTGCGTGAAATACGGATCGGGAATGGAAGCGCCCATCGGGCGGGGAAAACTGAACGTCGCCGCATGAATGGTGCCGAAGGTGGAATTGCGGACATGGGCCCGCCAGCGTTCGGTCACAGCCGGCTGCTGTGCGATCAGTGCGGCGAGATCCTGATAGCCAACCTGCGTCGGCATCAGGATCGCACCACCGATGAGAAGGCCGAAGGGACAGCGAAACGCGCCCTTCGGCCTTTTACGCGACGCTTTCATTCAACACGCTCACGCAACACAACCCGAACGGAAACAACGCAACGCTACTCAACCGCGACGCAACGCAACTCGAACGCCACACAGAACTTCGTTCCGCGCATGAGATTCAAATTGTCGGATTATCGTTGCGATCGGGTTAACTACGCAGCGTTAGTGCCGTGTGGAGCGCAAAATGGTAACGTGGCGCTAACGTAAACAAAGTGTTCACCGCCACCCGCAATGGGGAACTCGCATTAAAAGAGGCGGCCCCGTGTGATGGAGCCGCCTTCGATCGAGAGCGTTCCGCCTTGTCGTTCGGTCAGCAAGACGCAGACAGGCGGCGCGGCGCGCGCGCTTACATCTTCGCGCCCGCCTCCTTGAAATACTTCTCCGCGCCGGGATGCCAGGGGATCGTTGTGTTCTTGCTGGTCTGGTTCTCAAGGGCGATCGACTTCGCCTCGCCATGCGCCAGCGCCACCTCGTCGCGCTTCTCGTAGAGAGTCTTGACGATATCGTAGACGGTCTTTTCCGGCAGCTTGGCGTCGGCCACCAGAATGTTCTGCACCACGGAAATCTTGTTGTCGGCATCCTGTCCCGGATAGGTCTTGGCCGGGATCACGCCTTCGCTGTAGATGCCGCCATATTTCGCATTCATCTTTTCCACGACATCGGAATGATCGACGAGCCTGATCTTCACGCCCGGCGTCGCACCGAGGTCAGTCACGGCAGCGGTCGGCAATCCGCCCACCCAGAAGAAGGCGTCGATCTTGCCATCCTTGAGCGCATTCACTGACTCCGCAACGCCAAGACGTTCGCGCCGCATGTCCTTGTCGCGGTCGAGACCAGCCGCCTCGATCACACGGAAGGCCATGACCTCGGTGGCGCTGCCGGGCGAGCCGGTGGAAACGCGCTTGCCCTTCAGGTCGGCCATCTTGTCGACGCCGCGGCCCTCGACCGACACCACATGCATGCGGTTCGGATAGAGTACCATGAGCGTTCGCAGATCGATCTTGTTGCCCTTGAACTTGTCTTCGCCCTGCAAGGCATCGCGCGCCGCATCCACCATGGTGAAGGCGACTTCGCTCTGTCCCGAACCGACCAGCTTGAGATTGTCGACCGACCCGCCGGTCACGCGCGCCGTGGCCTGCATTCCCGGCAGATGACGCGACAATACATTGGCCATGCCGCCGCCCATCGGATAATAGACGCCGCCGGTGCCGCCGGTGGCAATGGCGATATTGGTCTGCTGCTGGGCGAGTGCCGGCGTGCCAATGGCAGCACACAGCATCACGGCTCCTGCAAGACTTGCGATCCTTTTCGACATGCAATCCTCCCGTCGATTTCTTTCTGTTGGTGTTGTCTGTCGCTTCACGTCAACCGTTCTGTGCTGTCTGTCTGCTTTTCTACGCTCCTGAAAAATGTCCGATATGTTGTCGCGTCATTGTCCCGCCGCCTCGACTGGCGGCGCCTCAGGCTGCAGCCGCTGCTTGAGCAATATCGCGGCAAACAGCACCACGCCGAGACCTGCCGTGTAGCTGATGTCCTGCCGGATCAGGGCCTCGATCAGCGCTTCCAGAAGGCTCGGGAAGACCAGCAGCAATCCTGCCAGCAGAAGTCCGGTCCGCTCCAGCGCCGTGGTCCTGCGGAAGGCAAAGCCCTGCGCCGCGCAGGCCAGCGCGCCGAGGCCTACGGCCGACTTCACCGTGATCATCACGATATCGACCCACGTGCCGTCCGGCGGCAATCGCAGCAAGAGACCGAGACCTTGCGGATCGAGCACGAAGACGAACGGCACGAGAAACGCGGGCAGCGTGTATTTCCAAGCCTGCAAAGTCGTCTTGTAGGGATCGCCGCCAGTGATCGCGGCCGCCGCAAACGGCGACAAGGCGGTCGGCGGCGAGACCTCCGACAGCACGGCATAATAGAAGATGAACATATGCGCGGCATAATCGGGTACGCCGAGCTTGATCATGGCCGGTGCGGCGATGACCGCGCAGATGATGTAGGAGGCCGTGACTGGCACGGCGAGCCCGATGATCCAGACGATCAGCGCCGTATAGACCGCCGTCAGCAGCAGACTGCCACCGGCATAATCGATGACTATGGACGAGAATTTCAGGCCGAGCCCGGTCAGCGTCACCACGCCGACAATGATGCCGGCCGTGGCGCAGGTGGTCGCGGCGGTCAGCGTCTGGATCGATCCGTCCTTGAGTGCCCGCACCACCTTGCGCGGCGTCATCGCCGTTTCGCGGGTGAGGAAGCTGATCACGAAGGTCGTGGCAATAGCATAGAGCACCGATGTCGTCGGCGAATAGCCCCAGGCCATGAAGATCACGATCGAGACCAGCGAGACGAAGTGAAACCCGTAGCGCCGTGTCAGTTCGCCGAGGCTGTATTCGGGGATATAGGGCTCGCCGCGGATGCCGTAACGGCGTGCGTCGAGTTCGACCATGAAAAACAGCGACAGGTAATAGAGAATGGTGGGAATGACCGCCATCCAGATGACTTCGAGATAACCGATCTTGAGAAACTCGGCGATCAGGAAGGCCGCGGCGCCCAGCACCGGCGGCGAGATGATGGCGCCAAGCCCGCCGGCCGCAAGCAATCCGCCGGCGGCATTCTTCTCGAAGCCCGCCTTCTTCATCATCGGATAGGCAACGGCGCCGATCGCCACCGTCGTCGCGACCCCCGATCCGGACGGGCCGCCGAGCAGGAAGGACGACAGCACCACGGTGCGGCCGGCGGCATTGGGCTTCTTGCCCATCAGGGTCATCGAGAAGTCGATGAAGAACTTGCCGGCACCGGATTGCTGCAGGAACGCGCCGAAGATCGTGAACAGCACGATCAGGGTCGCGGAG
>JAEVZN010000048.1 GCA_023392205.1 Pseudomonadota bacterium | reverse complement strand
GTACCGGCCATGCCGAGTTGAACCGCCACCGTCAGCGTCTGGTTATGCGGGTTTGTGGTGGGGATCGCACCGGGATCGCGGCGTGCGGCTTCCTGCGCGAAGGTTTGTCTGATCGTGCCGGTCCCGTGCCCGATCACCGGGGCCTCGGCTATGATGTTGACGGCCGCCTTCCAGAATTCCACGCGCTGGCCGGCCGACGTCGCGATCTGCTTGTTCTGCGCATCGTGAATTTCCGTGACGATGCCGAACAGGCGGTCCTGAATCAGCGAGGAGCTTGCGAGCGACACAGCGCTCACCGCCACGATCGCGCCGGCAAAGATCAGCGCATATCGCAGGCGGCATTGCATGACGACCAGCACCAGCAGCAGCAATGGCAGCGTCACGAGGCCGGTCCGGCTCGAGGTCACGAACAAAACATTGGCGATGAACAGAAGGGCGAGCGCCAGCAAGGCGAGCCCTGTGGCCCAGCGCCGCTGTATCAGCCGCTGGCCGGCGAGATACGCAAAACCCGCGGCACACAGCACGAATTCCTGCGCCTGCGCGATGTAGTCGCGCACCGGCACGCCATGGCTCCCGCCACGGCTCAGCGGCTTCATGCCGGTCGCGACCATGATCCAGGACAGTGCCAGCAGCGCCGTGCAGGACGCGGCGAAGGCGAGCAGCACCCAATGCGCCCGCTCCGAGGAACGGAACTGCACCATCAGCACCGGAATCACCAGCAGTCGCGCAAAGGATGTGAACCCTTCCCAGCGCTCTGCCCAGGGCGCCTGCGCCCATAACATTCCGAGCGCCGCGAACCCGACGAGAGCCACGGGCATGATCGCCGCGCGGACACGCATCACCGGCGGCCATTCCTGCGGATCGATGGAGATCAGGCAGAGCACGAACCAGATGCCGAGACAGATATAGGTCGCCGAGGTCGACCACGGCAAAGCCGCGACGGTGGCAGCGGCGAAGCCGTCGGCCAGCATGCGCGATTGCGCGCGCCGTGCGGTCCAGTCCCGCGCCGCAATCATACCGGCACCGCGGCGCCGGACGATTCACGCGCCAAAGCCGACATCCCGCGCTGCGCGGTCACGCGGCGCTGCGCCTGCACCGCGTCGAGCCTGCGATCGTTCTCGTCGAGAAAGCCGCGATCGGCCACCGGATGCCACAGATGCAGCACGCCGGTCGCGAACACGCCGTCCTTGCGCCGCAGGCCGGCATGCAGCAGCCGCACCAGCAGATCGGAATCCTCGCGCCCCCATCCCTCATAGGCGCAATCGAAGCCGTCGACGCGGTCGAGATCGGATCGCCAGACCGCGAGATTGCAGGAGCGCGCGCCGCGCCATTCCCGCGCGCGCAATTTGCGCAAGGGGCCGAGCGGCAGACTCATCAGCGGCAGCGTGCGGTTGATGCCCCCCTCGCGGCGCTGGCGCGCCCAGTCGCGATAGCCCCAGCGTTCGGGATCGAGCCGCTCGCGCAGGACATGCGCCGTCAATTGCTCCGACATCAGGATGCGGTTTCCGGTCACGAACCAGCCCGGCTCCGCCAGACGACGATGCGTCGCGATGAAATCCGGCCGCGCGATGCAATCGCCATCGAGAAATACGCAATAGCGGCCTTCGCTTGCGAGGATCGCGCGATTGCGGATCTCGGCGGCGCGAAACCCGCGATGCTCCTGCCACACATGTTTCAGCGGCATGCCGAGCCGCGCGGTCCAGCCGGCGATCAGCCGCGCCGTCTCTTCGCCGGAACCGTCATCGGCCACCACGACTTCGCAATCGCGATCGGTCTGCACCGAGAGCGAGCGCAGCACCGCATCCAGCGCGTCCTCCCGGTTCCAGGTCGTCACGATGACCGAGATCGTTTCACCCACGCCCACGTCCCTTCAGCCAGGCTTTCATGTAGCGGTAATAGGTGCCCTCGGCATTGGCAATCGCCAGCAGGAATCCCTCGCGGCCGTCGAGAAAGCCGAGGCGGATGAAATAGGTCTGGATAAAGGTCCACCAGCCGCGCACGATGCCGGTGAAGAACGAGACGCGACGCCCCGAGGCCACGATCATTTCGGCGCGCGCGGTCGAATAGCGGTCCATGCGCGACAGCGAATCCTCCAGCCGCTCCACCGGATGATGAATGAGCGGCTCGCGCAATCGCGCGACCGGGCCGTCGCAGATCACCCGCTCATGCACCAGATCGTCCGAGAAGCGCGCGCGGCCATGCCGGAACAGCCGCAGCACATAATCCGGATACCAGCCGGAATGGCGCATCGGGCGTCCGCAGAAGGTGGAGGAGCGCGGCATCTCATAGCCATCGGCCTGCGGCTGCGCGATGGCGCCGCGGATCGCATTCGCAAGCGATGCACTCACGCGCTCGTCGGCATCGATGGACAACACCCACTCGCCTTCGGCGAGCGACAGCGCGAAATTCTTCTGCGGACCGAACCCGCGCCACACGCTCTCCACCACAACGCGCGCCCCGCGCGCCTGTGCCAGTTCCGCCGTGCCATCGTCGCTGCCGCCATCGACCACGATCCGCTCGTCGCAAAATGCCAGACTGTCGAGACAGGCTTCGATATGGCGCGCCTCGTTCCTGGCGATCACGATGGCCGACAGCCGCGACATATCAGGCCGCCTCCCCGGCATCGCCTGCGCCGAACCTGATGCGGTCGCGCCGCCGCCGTCTGGCGTCGCGCAACATCCGGAACGGCAAGGCCAGATAATATTTGCGGAAAATCTGCCAACGACCGAGCAGGTCCATGGATGGCGCAGTCTCCTGCGGGACATACCAGCCGTTCAGGCCGGTGCGCCGCATCAGACG